>JAQXFY010000030.1 GCA_029006015.1 bacterium | reverse complement strand
CGGCGCGGACGGCGTGGTCTGCACCATTTTAAATGGGCGCGTCGAAATCTGGCGGCGCGATCTTGAAATCCCCGCTCACTACGGCATTGAATCCAGCGTGGGTGACACCCGCGGGCCGATGGGTATTTTCCGCTTCCTGCGCACCGCGCCCGTCATGCTGGATATCTGCAAGGATATCCGCAAATACTGCCCCAAGGCCATTTTCCTTAACTACACCAACCCCATGGCCATGCTGTGCCGTGTTATGCAGGGCGAATATCCCGATTTGACCATCACCGGCCTGTGCCACAGCGTACAGGGCACCGCGGAAATGCTGGCCAAATGGATCGGCGCGCCGATGGAGGAAATCACCTACACCTGCGCCGGGCTTAACCACCAGGCCTTCTATTTGGATTACAAATGGAACGGCAAGGATGCCTATCCCCTCATCCGCAAGGCCATCGAGGATCCGGAGGTATGGGCCAGCGATTCCGTGCGCAACGATATGTTCCTGGCGCTGGATTATTATGTAACGGAATCCTCCATCCACTCCAGCGAATACAACCCCTGGATCCGCAAAACCCCGCAGCTTTCCAACTTCTATTTCCCCCACCGGCACGAGGGCGGCTACGGCGTAACCTGCAACATCGTGCGCAAGTATGTCGAGCGCGAGGATACGTGGGAGGAAGAAACCCGCAAATACCTGGAAAGCGATATCAAGCTTAATCCCCGCGGCCACGAATACGCGGCCTACATCTTTGATGCCTGCTTTGGCGAAAAAGGCATCTACACCTTCAACGGCAACGTGCGCAACTTTAATATCATCGACAACCTGCCCTACGGCGCGTGCGTCGAGGTACCGTGCATGGCCACGCCCAAGGGCATTGAAAGCATCAAAGTGGGCCCGATGCCCGCGCAGCTGGCGCTGTTTTGCAACATTTCCGCCCAGATCGAGGAAATGGCGGTTGAAGCCAGCCTGACGGGCGATCCCAAGCTGGTGTACCAGGCCATCTGCTTTGACCCGCTGACCAGCGCGGTTCTGGGCTTGAGGGATATCAAAGCCATGGTCAACGATATGTTTGCCGCTTCCGCGGATTATCTGCCGCAGTTCAGCGTAAAGCACGTCGATTAATCGGCCCCATTACCAAAGGCCCCGTTTTCCTATCCACCGGCGGTATATACCCCAAGGGCGGCATAGCATTGCAAAAGCTATGCCGCCCTTTTGTTGCCTGTTTGCCTGGCACCCCGCCTTTTCCGGCACCATCCTGCCCGGCGCCGGTTTATCTTTTCTGCCCAAGGCATGCCGCAAGCTTTGATTGGAATTTTCCCCTTATCTGACGCCCCAATAAAAAAGGCCGGTGCACTCGCACCGGCCTTTTGGCTTTTCCTTTAGCGGGATAAGATGGATACCATGTTATATAGCTCCATATTGAATGTGCGCTTCATGGCCAGCGCCTCATCAATATCAACATCGATAATCTTTCCGCTGCGCGTTCCCACCACACGGGAAGTGGCGCCGTTTGCAATCAACTCCACCGCGCGTACGCCGCACCGGGTAGCCAGCAGCACATCCTGCGCGGAAGGATCGCCCCCACGCTGCAGATGGCCGAGCACCGTTGCCCGGATATCCAGCCCCGTGCGCTCTTTGAGTATGGGGGCCAGCTGCAGTGCGCTGCCGGCACCCTCCGCCAGGGAAACAATGCTGCTCATCTTGCCGCGGCGGCGGGAATTGACAAGCAGCGTGCACAGATCGTCCACCTCAAAGGTAACTTCCGGTACCAGGATAGCCTCCGCCCCGCCGATGATGCCCGCATACAGCGCCAGATCGCCGCAATGGCGGCCCATAATCTCGACAATGCACACCCGATCGTGGGAGGACATGGTATCGCGAATACGCTTCATGGCTTCCACCGCGGTATTGAGCGCGGTATCAAAGCCAATGGTCCAATCGGTATAGGCCAGATCGTTATCGATGGTGCCCGGCAAACCGATAGCCAAAATGCCGCGCCGGCTTAATTCCTGCGCCCCGGCAAAGGAACCGTCCCCACCGATGACAACAACGCCTTCAATGTTGTTTTTCCGAAGCGTTTCCACCGCCTTGGCCCGGCCACTTTCCTCCAGCATTTCCAGGCAGCGCGCGGTACGCAGCAGGGTGCCGCCCCGCAGAATAATATTGGCAACGGAAGAAGAATCCAGGGGGGACAGGTTATCATCAATCAGGCCACGGAAGCCACGATCCACCCCAAAGACTTCCATATCCATCGAGATAGCTGTACGTACCACCGCACGGATGGCCGCATTCATGCCCGGCGCATCGCCCCCGCTGGTCAGCACAGCAATTCGTTTTGCCATTATTGTCACTCCTTATATAAACGGAAAACCGCATTTTATCTTTGCACAAATTGGATTATAGCAGATGCCCCCCCGAAAGACAAGGCATCACCCCTGTACCCGCT
>JAQXFY010000029.1 GCA_029006015.1 bacterium | reverse complement strand
CAGGTTCCACGGCATGGAAAAGCAGGCGCACTCCAGCTGCCAGGCATCCTGGACATCAGGCAAATCCAGGCGCTTCCATTGCCCATTCATCATGTTGCAGCCCCCAGGCGGGCCAGCCGCTCCCGCTCCGCCTGCGGCAGGCGCAGGTAAGTAGGTTGCAGGCAAACGGCTTCCATGCTTTGCCCCGATTGCGCCCGTTCACCGGCCAACTGGGCCGCCGCCGCCATCCGCGGAATGGCAAAGCACGCCGGCATCATCAGCGCATTCTCACCCAGGGCGGCTATAATTTCCTCCCGGTGCGCCAACGCGCCATCCCCAACAAACCGGATGGGGCCTTTTTCCTGTTTAAGATCCTCCAGCGCCCGGGGCACATCCACCGCGCGCTGGCGCCCGTCTGCCGGCCACTGGTTAAAGGCAGAAAAGAAGCCCTCGTATACCTGATCGCGCCGGGCATCCATCCAAGCGGCCACCGCGCTTCCCGGGCCAATACCGGCTGCCAGTACCTCCAGCGCATCCAAAGCTACGCACCTTTTCCCACCCGCCTGGGCCATAGCCTGCGCTACCGCCACGCCGATGCGTACGCCGGTAAAGCTGCCCGGCCCCGTTACCGCGCAAAAAACATCCATCTGGCCGATAGACATGGCCAGGTGGCCAAGCCCATCCTCAACCAAGGGAATAACCGCCTCCGAATGGGTGCGGCCATGCAACAGGGCAGCTTCATAGCGTACCGCCCCATCCACACAGATCCCCACCCCGCAACTGGGGCCCGATGTATCCAAAACAAGCACATTCACAGCGCGCACCACCCTTCCATCGCATCGATGGGGCCGGTTATCACAATTTCCCGCGCATCTCCCTCCAGGCGGCGCATGGCACCGCGCAGGGTATTGGGGGGCAACAGGCTGCCGGCCGCGCCCGGCCATTCGATAAGCGCCACTCCGTCGGCGCTAAAATATTCGTCCAGGCCTAACTCCTCCACCGCTTCTTCATCTGCCAGGCGGTACAGATCAAAATGATACACCGGCATTTTGCCGCCTGTGTATACCTGCATCAACACATAGGTAGGGCTGCTTGCCTGGCCGCAGGCGCCCAAAGCCTCCGCCACAAAGCCGAAAAAAGCCGTTTTGCCCGCCCCTAAATCGCCATCCATCGCCACACAGCTACCCGGCGCCAACCGGCCGGCCAGTTGGGCGGCTGCGCGCTTTGTATCCTCCAGGGTATGGCATATCACGCGCTGGGTCATGCTTTATTCCCCCAATGCAGCAAGGGCGACAGGTGCTTATATAAAAGCAGCACCAGCCCACACACACAAACGCCTTTAATGGCATTAAAGGGCAGAACACCCGCTATGATATATTTGCTCAAGCTGGGAAAGAAAGGGTTGGGCTGGTTTAAATCCAGCCCGGCTGCGGGCAGCAGCAGGTACAGGTTGGACACAACGCCCATTACAATCATGCATCCATAGGCCACCACCAGCGCCAGCAGCGCACCCTTAAAGGTGTGCCTGTAGCGGTAAATCAACCCCGAAGGAATAACCAGCGCCGTGCCGATGAGGATGTTGGCCAGCTGCCCAACCCCTCCAAATACCGGGCTGATCAAAAAATGGATGGCATTTGTCAGCACCACAACGGCAAGCCCGGCAAGCGGCCCCAGCCCCAAGGCAGCCAGGATAGCCGGCATTTCGCCAAAATCCAGCTGAAGCCACGGGGCCAAAAAGGGCATGGGGATTTGCAGCACCTTCAGCACCACCGCTACCGCCGTCAGCATGGCCACTTTGGTTAGCCAATATACGTTTTGCCGCGCGGCCATTAAAATTCCCTCCTATAGGCCTGCTCACCCCGGATAAACACGCGCACCGCGCGGGTGCGAATATCCAGCGGGTGGCCGGAGAACAGCGCCACATCCGCCACCTTGCCCGTTTCCAGCGTGCCCAGGCTGCCTTCCAGGCCGATGGCGCGCGCTGCATTGATCGTGATCGCTTGCATGGCCACCTCATCCGGCAGGCCCTCGCGCGCGGCCAGCGCTGCGCAAAGGGACAGATAATGGCAGGCAATAACGGGGTGATCCGTCATGATGGCAAAGGGGATACCGGCCTCCCACAACCTGCGCGGGGAGGTAATGGTCATATTACGCAGCTCATCCTTGCTGCGGTCGCATATCAGGGGCCCCAGGATGGGGAAAACGCCGTTTTCTTTAAGCACATCGGCGATCAAATACCCCTCCGTGCAATGCTCGATGGTATAATGGATATGAAACTCCTTCATGATGCGGATGGCCGTCATAATATCATCCGCGCGGTGGGCATGCACCTTCATCAAAAGCTCGCCCTTCAGCACGCCGGCCAGCATATCCAGCCCCAGGTCGGGCTGCGGGCGCTTGGAAGCATCATCCGTGGCGCACTGTTCCATATAATGCCGGGCCCGGGTCAGGCTTTGGCGCAGGATGGCTGCGGAAGCCATGCGCGTCATCGGCGTTTTATTGCCGCTGCCATACACGCGTTTGGGGTTTTCCCCCAGCGCAGCCTTCATGGCCAGCGGCGCCTTAACCAGCATGCGCTCGATGGTTCCGCCGCTGGTTTTGAGTGCGCAAAATTGCCCGCCGATCACATTGGCGCTTCCCGGGCCGGTAGCCACGGTGGTAACGCCATCGGCCAGCGCCTCCTCAAAGCAGCGGTCGCGCGGGTTAACCGCGTCAATGGCACGCAGCGCCGGGGTGGACGGATTGGTTGCCTCGTTACCATCGCCGTCATCATCGGGAAGGCCATCCTCCCACATGCCGATATGGCAGTGCGGATCGATAATGCCGGGCAGAGCCCACAGGCCCTCCGCCTGAATGATCTGCGCCCTCTCCGGGGCCGTAAGATGCTGGCCGACGGCGGCAATCAGGCCATCGTCGCCCAGCAAAATATCCCCTACAAAGGGGGCTTCGCCCGTCATACGCCAAACCATGGCATTTTGAATTAAATACATGTTGTTTCCCCCTGCATGGTAATTTCGATGGCACCGGCATCCCGGATGCCCAGCACACAACAGGCGCCCGCGCCAAACAGGGCGTCCATGCGCGCGCGGTATGCATCCAGCAGATCGTTTGGCACAAAGGCCTGAATGGTACCGGCAAACCCGCCGCCATGTACGCGCCAGGCCCCGCGCCCAGCCAGCATACGCTCCGATTCGGCCAGGGCCAGCGCCAGTGCCTGCTGGGTTTCCCCGCCGACATAGACATTTTGCAGCAGCCGCCAGCTTGATTCGCCGGAGGCAATGACCAGGCGCAAAAATTCGTTCAGATCACCTTTTTCCAGCGCCTCCACCTGGCGGGCCACCCGGGCGTTATCGCCATAAAAGTGCATGGCACGCAGCAGCGCCCTGTCGCTGACCTTGCTGCGCAATTCCGGCATACGGGCGATAAAATCCCCCTCCGGCACATCGCGCAGCACATCGGCGCCAAATTGCCCCGCCACCTGCTGCATTTCCTCGCGCACGGCGGCATATTCCCCGGTAAGGGCAGCATGGTTGCCCGGGGTGTTGACCACCGCCAGCGAATAGCCGGCAGCCGCAAAATCATAGTGAATACAGCGCACGGCCGGGTTTTCGATTTGCTTAAAATCGATTGTTATCATGGCGCCAAGGGAACAGGCGGTTTGATCCATCAGGCCGCACGGCTTGCCAAAGTATACATTTTCTGCCGTCTGCGCAGCCTGGGCGCGGAACAAACCGTCCACCGGCGCGGGATTATACAGTCCTTCAAAAATACGGCTAATCAATACCTCAAACGCCGCGGAGGAAGACAGGCCGCTGCCCTTGAATACATTGCTGCACACGCAGGCATCAAACCCGCCCACCGCCAGGCCCCGGGCCTTCAGCTGCGCCGCCACGCCGCGGATCAGCGCCAGGGAGGTGCCTTTTTCCTCCACCTGGGGTTCCAGGCTGCCCAGTTCCAGCATAAACGCCCGGGAATAGCCCTGGGAGTACAGCACAATGCAGTTATCCTGCCGTGGTGCGGCGGCCGCCACCATATCCACCGTTACCGCGGCCGCCAGCACGCGGCCATGGTTATGATCGGTATGGTTCCCGCCGATTTCGCTGCGGCCCGGGGCCGAAAAAAGGCGCACCGGGCGCCCTTGCCCAAAGCGCTCTTCAAAGCTTGTCAGCAGCTCCTGATAGCGCTTGCGCGCCTGTGCCACCGCGTCCGGGGCCTGGCCATACAGGCGGGCCAGCACCTCATCAGCCTGCCCTTTGTCAATCCAATCGCGCCAGCTTTGCAAAAACGGCATTTCCGTTTCCCCTTTGTATTGGTTTTATTTGAAATATTATCCGTTTTTTGCAAACAAAAGTCAACGCCTCGCTTGTAGCCCAAGCGGGTTGGCGGTATAATAAAGTAAATTCTGCGTTGTGCATAGGTATACCTGCGCGTAAGGGTTTTGCCCTTTCGCCGCGGAATACCGGCATATTGGAAAAACAAGGGACAGGAGTGGTTGCCTTATGACCGGCAAAGAGAGAATTTCCCGCCAGCTTAAGCGGCAAAGTGTCGACCGCATCGGCGTGTACGAAGCCTTCTGGGAGGATACCCAGGAAAAATGGGCCGCCCAGGGCCATGTAGGCTTAAACGAAAACCTGGACGAGCATTTTGGCTTTGATATTTCCATCTGTTCCCCCTTTAACCTGGTGGCGGATATCGATTTTGTTCCCCAGGTGCTGGACGAAACAGAGGATACCATTTTAAAGCTGGATGGCAACGGCGCCAAACTGCGCCGGCATAAAAAGCATTCCTCCACGCCGGAGCATGTTGGCTTTACGGTAACGGACCGCGAAAGCTGGGAAGCCTACAAGCCTTTGCTTGTGCCCGATGAACGCCGTATTGATTTTGAGGGCTATGCCCGCGCCAAAGAAGCCGCCGATAAAGCCGGCCGTTTTTTCTGCTGGGCAGGCGTTAATGTATTTGAGTGCATGCACCCCATCACCGGGCATGAAAACATGCTGATCGGCATGGCGGATGACCCGGAATGGCTGGAGGACATGATCAAAACCTATTCGGATTTAACCCTTGGCCTGCAGGAGATCCTGTTCGCACGGGAAGGCCAGCCCGATGGCATCTGGTATTGGGAGGATATGGGCTTTAAGGAGCGCCCCTTCTTCTCGCCCCGGATGTACAAGGAACTGATTTTCCCTGCCCATCAGCGCACCATTGCCTTTGCGCATGAGCGCGGCATGCCGGTTATCATGCACTCCTGCGGGTATGTAGAGCCGTTGTTGCCCGGCATGGTGGAAGCCGGCATCGATTGCCTGCAGGTGCTGGAAGTAAAAGCCGGAATGGATCTTATCAAGATCTATAAGGACTGGGGCGACCGGCTGTCCCTGATGGGCGGCATCGATGTGCGCACCTTGTATTCCAACGATAAAAAGATCATCGATGCGGAGCTTGAAAAGAAAATCCCCATCGTTAAGCAGAATAACGGCTTTATCCTGCACAGCGATCACTCCATCCCCTATACCGTTGATTACGATACCTACCGTTATTTCATTAAAAAGGGCCTGGAACTGGGCACATATTAAAGGAGCTGGGCATATATGCCAACCATGCAGGAAGCAGCAGGCGCGCTGGAGCGCCTGCTGCGTTTTGCCTTAGAACACGGCCTGATCGAGGCCTGCGATATCGACTATAGCCGCAATGCGCTGATGGATCTTTTTGGCCTGACAGCGCCCGGCGCCGACGATGGCGCGCCGCTTTCCCCTACCGCGCGCCCCATGCTGGATGTGCTGGTGGACTATGCCGCGCAAACCGGGCTTTTACCCACCGATACCGCGCATGAACGTGCCCGGCTGGATACCCGCGCCATGGGCATTTTAACGCCGCGGCCCACCCAGGTAGAGCGCACCTTTATGTTTGAGCTGGAGCAGGGCGGCGCACAGCAGGCGACAGATTGGTTTTACGCCCTGTGCCGCGCCAGCAACTATATCCGTGTGGATGATATCGAAAAGAACATCCTATGGCAGGCGGACAGCCCCTATGGCGCGCTGGATATCACCATCAACCTGTCCCGCCCGGAGCGCGATCCCAAGGAGATTGAAAAGCTTAAAAACGCCCCCAAATCGGGCTACCCTGCCTGCATGCTTTGCAAGGAAAACGTCGGCTTTGCCGGTGATTTTTCCCGGCCTGCCCGGCAAAACCTGCGCACGATCCCCCTGCATCTGCTGGAAGGGGAAACCTGGTATTTCCAATATTCACCTTACCTGTATTATGATGAGCACTGCATCGTCTTTAAGGATGAGCACACGCCCATGCATATCTGCCGGCAAACGCTGGAGCGCATTTTGGCCTTTTTATCGGCATTTCCCCATTATTTTTTGGGTTCCAATGCCGGGCTGCCCATCGTAGGGGGTTCCATCCTCAACCACGATCATTTCCAGGGGGGCCGGGCTGATTTTCCCATGGCACGCGCGCCCCTGTATGCCACCTATCGGCATGCCGGGCACCCAGCCGTCCATTGCGGGGCCATCCGCTGGCCCGTGGCCGGGGTGCGCCTGTCCAGCCCGGACAGCGGTGCACTGCTTGAGGCCGCCTCTGCGCTTTTGCAGCGCTGGGAGTGCTATGATGACCCCGCTCGCGGCATCCTAAGCCATACCGGGGATACCCCCCATAACGCCATCACCCCCATCGGGCGCAGGCGCGGCGATGCCTTCGAGTTGGATCTGGTTTTGCGCAACAACCGCACGGACGAGGCCCATCCCCTGGGCATTTTCCATCCCCATGCCGCCAAGCATCACATCAAAAAGGAAAACATCGGCCTGATCGAAGTCATGGGCCGCTTTATCCTGCCCGGCCGCCTCGCGCCCGTGCTGCCCCAGATGGCGCAAGCATTGATGGACACCGGCCTTTCAAAGCAAGCCGCCCGTTGGGAGCAAGGGCATCCCCTGATGCCCCACCGGGATTGGCTGCTTGACATACAAAGCCGCCGCGGCCCTGCGCCCGATATGCAGCAGGCGCAGCAATGGGTGCGCCAGGAAATCGGCCGCGTCTGTATGGGTACGCTGGAGGATGCCGGCGTCTTTAAGGATACACCCGATGGCCGCGCCGGCCTGCATGCGTTTATGGCTTGCTGCGGCTGGCAGGTAGCGGGCTAAGCGGCGCCTTCCATTTCCTTCGATAGCAAAAGGGCCCCCAATGCCTGACAAACGCTTTTCCCGCACCGCGCTCAAAGCTGCTTTTGCATAAAATTGGCGCAAATCAAAACAAAAGGCCGGATGCCTGTTATCCAGCCTTTTATTTTATGATTTATGATGGAAATTCAGCTTTTTTATTTTGCTACCGGCTTTTGATGTGGTACATGGCGTTGAGCACGCTCCAGTTGGCCTGAAAGCGGAACATCAAATTCCAATAACCCGCCCCTTTTAATCCATATTCCTTGACCAGCGCCAGCTTGGCCTGGATGCTGCGGGCATTCTCAAACCACACCTCATGGTGCACCCCATCGCGCACATAATGGAAAAAGGGCGCCTGGGAGGTTTCGCTGTATTGGATGGCGGCGCCATAGGCAGCCGCAATATCCAGGGCGGCATTGTTGGAGATGGCGCGCCCGCGCGTTTGCCCCGCAACATAGGGTAGCGGCCAATCGTAGCCATAGTTGGCGATGCCCATCAAAATTTTATCGGCCGGCATTTCCCCCACCGCATAATCAAGCACCTGGCGGATGTTGTTGATGGGCGAAACCGCCATGGGCGGGCCGGCGGAATAGCCCCATTCATAGGTCATCAGCAGCACGCCGTCGGCCACCTCGCCTACCAGGCGGTAATCGTGGCCGGCAGACAGCACATCCTGCTGTTGGGAGGATGTTTTCGCGGCCAGCGCCGCAAACACAACGTATCCTTCCGGGTGCAGGGCATCGCCCAGACGGCGCAAAAAATCGGCATACGCCACGCGGTCTGCAGCATAAACATATTCAAAATCCACATCTACGCCGGTATACCCCTTGCGGCGGATCGTCTCCAGCGTTTGATCGATGATGCGGCGCTGGGCCTGTAAATCGTTTAGCACGCGGCTGGCAAGGGAACCCAAAAAGCCCTCCGGCTCCCGCAAATTAGACAGGCTCATCAGCGAGGAAACGCCAAATTCCCCGGCTACATCAATCAACGGCCCATCGTTGATGGGTATCAGCATGTTTTGCTCACCGATCTCGTAGGTAAAGGGAACCAGGTAAGTCATATACGGCATGGCCTCGCGCAGCACCTGTAAATCGACATACGGATAAGCGTACCCCAAGGTTTCCATGCTGCCCAGGCGCTCGCCCTCATAGCGGGTAACCAGCTCCATCCCGGGATACAGGCCACCCTGGTGCAGAATCTGCGGATTATTGCGGTAAAGCTGGTTAGGCGTAATGCCCGAAGCCGCGGCAATGGAGTTTACCGTATCACCCTGGGCAGCAACCACCATTTTCTGCGGCTTAAGGATAACAATAGCCTGCCCCACAATCAGCCGCTCCGGGTTGACAAGGCCGTTGATGCTGGCCAATCCGGCCGCCGTCACCCCAAACTGCCGGCCGATTTCGTATAGCGTATCCCCGGATTTTACCGTGTAGATCGTCACGCGGCATCCCCCTTTGATGTAAGCGGCAGGCACAAGGCCGCCGCCCGTATGTTGGCTGTGCGCGCGATATGCCAACGTGCCGTTATAGGCAGCATCGGCTTATACAACGGAAGGCCAGCTAATCGATGCAGCCGGCCTTCCCGAAAGCCTATCCTTTTGTAGCATGGGTTTGGGGCACCCCATTTTTCCATACGGCACCCCGCGGCTGCGCCATGCCACCTGATAACCCAGCCTATCCTTTTTATCAGCCAAACAGCGAAAACGCCACAAACAGCGCCGACATCAGCGAAGCTACAAGGGATACCACCGTAATCTGCGTATTGATGGAAGGGCCTGCCGTATCCTTAAACGGATCGCCCACCGTATCGCCGGTAACCGCGGCCTTATGGGCATCCGAGCCTTTTCCCCCTTCATGGCCCGATTCGATGTATTTTTTGGCGTTATCCCATAGCCCTCCCGCATTGGACATAAACAGCGCCAAAAGCAACCCGCTGACAATATTGCCCATCAAAAAGCCGCCGATAGCCAGCGGGCCGCCGATAAAGCCCACGATCATCGTGGATACAATAGCCATCAGTCCGGCCGGGGTAAGCTCTTTCAGTGCGCCCTGCGTGGCAATGTTGATGCAGGTATCGTAATCGGGCCTGGCATCCTGCCTGCCTTCTTTTAACCCGAGAATTTCCTTGAACTGCCGGTGGATTTCCGCCACCATGCGCTGTGCATTTTTAT
>JAQXFY010000028.1 GCA_029006015.1 bacterium | reverse complement strand
ATCATTCTGCTGCGCGATTTTGAAGATCTTTCCTACCGGGAAATTGCCCATGTTCTGGGGGTGCCGGAAACTACGGTAAAATCCAGGCTTAACCGTGCGCGCACCCAGCTGCGCAAGGCGCTTGCCAGCTTGGGGTTTGACGAATAGCGGCCGAGGAAGGCTTGCGGGCGTGCGGCCCTGAGCCTTGCCCGTGGCCATCCAAAGGAGGAGGACACATGCCGGATAAGCTGATGCTGATCGATGGCAATAGTCTGTTATATCGGGCTTTTTTTGCCCTGCCCCCGCTCAGCGCGCCGGATGGCCGGCCCACGGGGGCGCTGTATGGATTTTTAAATATGCTGTCCCGCTTGGTGCGTGACCAGGTGCCGCAATATATCGCTGTGGCCTTTGATGCACATGGGCCAACCTTCCGGCACGCAACTTATGCGGAATACAAGGCCGGACGGCCTGAAACACCGCCCGATCTGCGCGTGCAGTTTGATTTGTTAAAGGATGGGCTGGATCAGCTGGGCATTTTTCGGATTGAACGCCCCGGTATCGAAGCGGACGATTGGCTTGGCAGCCTGGCGGCTATGGCGGAAAGCCAGGGTGTGGACAGCCTGCTGGTTACCGGGGACAGGGATGCCCTTCAGCTGGTGGGGCCACATACATCCGTTATGCTGACACGGCGCGGTATCAGCGATACAATTTTGTATACCCCGGATGTGCTAAAACAGCAATATGGCCTGGAGCCAAAAGGAATTATCGAGCTTAAAGCCCTGATGGGCGATGCGAGCGACAACATTCCGGGTATACCGGGCGTTGGCGAAAAAACCGCGCTTAAGCTGCTGGGGCAATATGGGGATGTGGATGGCGTTTATGCCCATCTGGATGAAATTAAAGGAAAACTGCATGAACGCCTGGCGCTTAATAAGGAGCAAGCCTATTTAAGCCGCAGCCTGGCCACCATTGATTGCCGGGTAGAAGGGCCGCAGCTGTGGCAGCTGGCTTTTTCCGGCGTTGCTGCCAAGGGCCGGGAATGGATGTATTCCCTGGGCATGGCCTCCGTAGCCAATCGGTTTGGGGAAGATGGCCCGGAGGCAGGAAAGGCACCCCTTGCGGGAAATACCGATTCAAGCCCGATCGATCTTGTAGAGGCGGAATTTGATGAAGAAGCCGTTGCCCGGGTGGCTGGGGAAATGGCGGCATCAAAGCGCGTTGGCCTTTGGCAGGAAGATGGCAAGCTGGAGCTTTGCGACGGGCAAACGCTGCACCGCTTTACATGGGCGGTTCATGAAAAAAAGGGGCAGGCGCTGTCTTTTTTGGATGAAGGCAATGCGGGGGATGACACGCCGGCAGAGGCTACCCTGGTTCGGGCGTTACAACCGCTTTTTGCCGGCAAGGCACAGATCGTGCTGTGGGACAGTAAAGCGTGGATTTCCCGCTGGATGGATCAAGGGCTAAAGCTGCCGGAAAAGGTTTATGATGTTTTGCTGGCTGCCTATGTATCCGATGCTGCGCGCAAGCTGCGCCCGTCCGGGGAGGCATTAAGCCGGTTGGCGGGCGGGATGGAGGCGGGGGCTGCTGCCCTGCTGGCTGCCATGGATGGCGTACAGGCGGATATCGCCGCCCATGGCGCCCAAATGCTGCTTGACGAAGTGGAAATGCCGCTGTCCGGCGTGCTGGTGCGCATGGAGCGGGAAGGCTTTGCCGTTGATTGTCAGGCGCTGCGCACCCTGGGAACGCAGCTGGAAGAGGCTTCTTCCCGGCTGACCCAGCAGATCTATGACCTAACCGGGGTGGATGGCTTTAATATCGCCTCCCCCAAGCAGCTGGGGGAAGTGCTGTTTGATAAGCTTGGCCTGCCGGCGGGCAAAAAGACGCGCACCGGCTATTCGACCGATGCCGCCGTGCTGGAATCCCTGATAGACCGGCATCCGGCTATTCCTTTGATCCTGGAATTAAGGCAAAACCAGAAAATACAGGGCACCTATGTGACGGGGCTGCTGGATAAGGTGGATGGCACTACCGGGCGGGTTTATACTTCCTTTTTGCAAACGCAAACGGCTACCGGCAGATTAAGCAGCGTGGAGCCCAATTTGCAGAATATTCCCGTGCGTACGGAGCTGGGCCGGGAAATCAGGCGGGCCTTTGTGCCCGGGCATCCGGGGTGGAAGCTGATCAGCGCCGATTACTCGCAGATTGAGCTTCGCATTCTGGCCCATGTTTCGAGGGACAGCGCCTTTATTGAGGCTTTCCGCCGGGGAGAGGACATTCACCGCCATACCGCGGCGGAGGTGTTTGGCGTGCCCGATGAAGCGGTGACGCCTTCCATGCGCTCTGCGGCAAAGGCTGTCAACTTTGGCATCGTTTACGGCATCAGCGATTTTGGATTGGCCCGTCAGCTTGGCATTTCCAAGGCGCAGGCTGCGGATTATATTGCCCTATATTTTAAGCGCTACCCCAATATCCACGCTTATATGGAAAGCGTGGTGGAAAAGGCCAAGGAACAGGGCGGCGTGGCCACGCTATATGGGCGGTATCGATCCATTGCCGAACTTAAGGCGGCACAGCATGTCACGCGGCAATTTGGCCAGCGCATTGCCATCAATACGCCGATCCAGGGAACGGCGGCCGATATCATCAAAATGGCTATGGTGTCCGTTGACCGTGCGCTTGCCCGGGATGGGTACCGGGCCAGGTTGATTTTGCAGGTGCATGATGAATTGATCGTCGATACCCCGCCGGAAGAAATCGAGCGCGTATCCGGGATGCTGCTTGAAACCATGCAGGGGGTAGCGGCGCTGGATGTACCGCTGGTGGCAGATATCAGCGTGGGGAATAACTGGGCGCAGGCCAAATAGCGAAAGGGGCAACAGGTTGTGCGGGTGATTGGGATTGTAGGCGGTATCGGCAGCGGGAAAAGCACGGTGGCCGGATATTTTGCTGCCCGTGGCGTGCCGGTATTGGATGCCGATGCCATCTATCATGAGTTGACCTTGCCGGGGGAGGCGTGCTGGCAAGCGCTGGTGGCTGCCTTTGGCCGCGGTATTCTGGCGCCTGATGGCGAGTTGGACCGCCCGGCACTGGCTAAGGTGGTATTTGCAGATGATAAGCAGCGTGCCCATTTGAACGAGATCACCCACCCGATTGTGCGGCGGGAAATTGTCCGCCGCTTGGAGTTGCTGCGCCGGAGTGGTACAAAGTGGGCACTGATCGATGCCCCGCTTTTATATGAAGGCGGGCTTGACAGCCTTTGCGACCAAGTATGGGGGGTGTTTGCCCCGATGGAAACGCGAATTGCGCGCGTGATGCAGCGCAGCGGCTTAACGCGGGAGCAAGTCATTGGGCGGATGAACAGCCAGATGGCCGATGATCAGCTGGCTGAGCGGGTCAACCACCGCATCGATAACGGCGGAACCCTGCAAGAGACGCAGGCCGCCCTGCATACGCTTTGGATGGAAGCCGGCAAAGGGGAGGAAACAGCATGAAGGCTAAAACAAAACGCAATCTAAAGTTAAACCTTTTGCTTCTCGGGGCGTTTGCATTGCTTTTTTTGGCGATTTATGTTGGCGCTAAATGGCGCTATAACGTAAGCTATCCCATGCCCTATAAAACGATCATTGAACAAATCGCCCCGGAGCATGGCCTGGAACCGGAGCTGGTTAATGCCATCATGCTGGTGGAAAGCGCATGTAAGCCACAGGCGGTTTCCGAAAAAGGCGCTGTTGGCCTGATGCAGCTGATGCCCGAAACCGCACAGTGGGTGGCGCAAAAGAGCGGTATTTCCGATTACGCCGAACAGCGCCTGACCGAGCCCGAGATGAATATCAAATTGGCCTGTTGCTATTTGGAGTACCTGTATAACCGTTTTTCGGATACCCGTACGGTGTTGGCTGCCTATAACGGTGGGGAGGGCAATGTAGCCGGATGGATCCGGGAGGAAGGCGGAGAAGTGGGGAAAACCCCGGTAAAAAATATTCATTTTGCCGAAACCAGATATTATGTCAGCCGTGTGGAGGAAGCCTATGAAAATTACCGCTACCGCTATCACCATTCTTAAGCGCGCGGCTTCCCTTGTGCTTCTGGTTGCCTTAACGGGGTGCGCGGGCCAATCCTTAACGCCATCGCCGACCATACCCAGCCAAACCTCCCCTGCAACAAATGACGGCAGCACGCTTAGGCTCTATGTTGCGCGTGATTGCGGTGCGCTGGACCCGCTTTTTCCTGAGACGCGCGATGTTCAGCAGTTGATGGTGCTTACGCATGAACCCCTTGTGCGCTATGGCGCGGACGGTACTTTAAAAGGCTGCCTTGCGGAAAACTGGCAGCATGAAACCGTAGGGTGGCAAACCTGTTGGACGTTTTATCTGCGTAAAGGCGTTTATTTCCATGGGGACGACGGCATGGAGCTGACGGCGGATGATGTTGTTTTTACGATGGAGAAACTAATGGGCAGCGAGGCCCAATCCCCGTATCGCGCCACACTTTCCCTGATCGATCATTATGAAGCGACGGATCGCTATGTGCTAAAGGTATATTGCAAATATCCGCTGCGTACGCTGCCGGAAGCCATGATATTTCCCGTGGTTTCCCGCCGTGATTATGGCCAGACGGCATTCCCGGTTGGAACCGGCCCTTATGTATGGAAACCGGATGAGGATACAAGCGCCCTCCATCTGGAGGTTAATCAAAATTGGTGGCGCCAAAGCCCTAAAATCCCCAACATTGTTGTGCGGTATATGGCCGATAACGATGCTGCGCTGGCGGCTTTTGCCAGCCGCCAGTTGGATGTTGTGCCGACGCAGAACCGGGTGGCGGGCAGCTACCGCAAGGAAGGCGTTTCAAACGTTATTTCCTGCCTGTCGCAAATGTTTGAATGCCTGATCCCCAATGTAAAAGGCGGGGTATTGTCGGAGCGCGCCGTTCGTCAGGCCATCGCTTATGCGCTGGACCGGGGGGATATCATCACACGGGCGTATGCCGGCTTTGGCCTGGAGGCCGATGTGCCCATCGCGCCGGATGATGCCCGCTATGATGCGCGTTTTAGTGCCATCAGTACCAATACCGCAAAAGCCAGGCAGCTGCTGGAAGAAGCGGGCTGGTCGCCGGATGAAGAAAGTGGAATCTATCAGAAGGATGGGCGCAAGCTGTCCTTTACAATCAAGGTATATCCCGACAGCCGCAACCCCAGCCGCTTGGAAGCTGCCCGGCTGGTGGCCCAGCAACTGGGAAAAGTGGGGATGGATGTCAGCGTTTTATCCCTTACCCAAACGCAATATGACCGCGCCCTTGCCAACAGGGATTTTGATATGCTTTATGGCGGTATTGGCTTTTCCCGCCTGCCCGATTGGCGCTTCCTTGTACAATCCGGCGGAGAATCCAATGTAATGGGATATGCCAGTGCGGCCATGGACGCAGCGCTGGAGGATTATTTTGCCGCGGATACCGATGAGGCCTGCCAGCAAGCGGTTGTACGCATGGCCATGCAATTTATCGAGGATCTGCCGGTTATCGGCATTGGCTT
>JAQXFY010000027.1 GCA_029006015.1 bacterium | reverse complement strand
CTGACGTGGAAGACCGCGGGCAGCAATTCGCCCGAAATTTTATACATGTTGGGGATCATCAGCAGCAGGCCCTGAGAAGCGGTAAAGGTAGTCGTTACCGCACCCGCCGCCAGCGAGCCGTGCACAGCGCCGGCCGCGCCCGCTTCGGACTGCATCTCCGCAATGCGCATTACTTGCCCGTACAGGTTCTTACGGCCATACGCAGCCCATTCGTCGCAACTTTCCGCCATCGGGGAAGAAGGCGTGATGGGATATATGGCAGCCACATCGCTAAACGCATACGCGATGTGCGCGGCAGCCGTATTGCCATCGATGGTCATTTTCGTTGCCATGGTGAAACCTCCCTTATGATTTAACAGCCTAAAGCTGCTTGCGCGTGAAGATAAGCAGGGTTTACACTGCGTGTGCACCAACCCCGCCTAACCTACAATATTATATACCCGCCCCCATTGCCCGTCAAGCAAAGCCAAGCTTACGCCCTTGTTTTTACCTGCCAATTCCAGGGCAATTTCCCAAAAACCGGGCGCAACCTACATAAAATTTTAACCTTTATGCGCCTTTTGCATCGCATAATGCAAAAAAGCCATACCCGGTGCAGGCAAGGGCTTTTACTTTTCCGGGATAAGGATATGTAAACTTACGCAACACATCCATTTTGGGGCAAGCCCGGCCGGCGCCTGCCGCGTACGCCTAAAAGGCAACAAGCAAGCACCCGCCCCCATCGCCGGGTGCCTGTAAAACAGAAAATCCCCCGTATGCTTACAACATACGGGGGATTTATCATGATGTGCCGGTGCGGCAGCGCCCAAGGCTGCCTTGTATAAAGAAAGCTGTCCGTGCAGCGGACTGAGGGATCGCCTTACGAAAGCACCGATATTCACTTGCTTATTGGGCTTGGCTGCATGGTAAATCCTTCCGTCACGGCTTCGCCGCGCCACCTCCCTTTACACAAGGGAGGCTTGGGTTGGCCGCAAGAGCGCATATCGCACGTTACGCCCGATCGGAGCGTATTTTACTGTTTTGTATCCTTAGCACCATGCCCGCCGCTATCCCCCGTGCGCCGGCTTTCCCGCTGGGCCAGGTTGCGCAGCACCTCCTCAAAGGACTGGCCGCCTTCCACCTGCACCCATTCGGTTGTGTTCATACGGGGAAGCTCCACCTTGTCCTCCGGCTGATCGGGTTCCCCTTCGCCGGTATAGGCCTGCTGGCCACGGGCGGCCAAACGCGCTTCAAAATCGTTTTCCGGCGGCGGCATACGGTGCCGGCTGCGCCGCATATCTTCCCGGTTTTGTGGCTGCTCCGCCAGGGGATCGGCCGCATCCTGCTGCTCCTCCGGTTCCGTCGGGATTGTTTCCACAAAATAATTGCCCAGCCGGTTCCACAGGCCCTTGCGCTCTTCCTTTGGCGTTCCCTCGCCCGGTGCCCGCGTACTGCTGCGCGCAGGCCGCTGCGGCAGAGGGGGACGCGCAGCCAGATCATCCAGGAAAGCGCGCATTTCTTCCACCTGTACGGGCTCGTCATCGGCTTTTTTGCTGGCTTCTTCAATGGCGCGCTCCAGCGATTCCCGCCGCTGGCGGCGCTTTTGCTGACGAATAGCCTGCTCGGAATCGGCAGCCGGGTCAATGGGCTGCTGCACCCGCACTACCTTTTCCCGCGGCCCCATTACCGCGCGCTCCGCCTGATCGACGATAACCTCAAACGCCTCGGCTTCCGCATCCGGCTCCACGGCCTCGGGCTCCATCAATTCTTCAACAACGGGCTGAACCGGCGCAGGGGCGGCTTCGGCAGCATCGGCCTGCGGCGTGATTGGTGCCAAAAAGGCCTCGGCATCCTCCGGCGTCAGATCAATATAAGCTTCATCATGTACCCCCGGCACGGGCGCAGCAGGTGCTTCCGCCGGCAGATCGGCCAAACCGGCAGCTTCTTCAACCGGCGTATCATCCCCCGCCTCGTCATCGGGAATCTCTTCAAAAAACAGCCCCATGAACCATTTGCCAAAGCGTTTGAAAAAGCCCGGGGCAGCCGCTTGTGCGTTTTCCTCTGCCTGAATGGCCCCGTCAGCCACGGCTTCCATCCCGTCCATAACCGCCGCGCCGCTTGCGTCCAGGCCTTCCGGCGCCAAGCCAAGCGCGGCATCCTGTGAAGGATCACTTTGGTTGCTATCCGCCTGCGTTTGCGCTACGGCTTCCCCATCAGGTGCATCCGGCCCCGCGGCGCACGAAAGGCTGCCCGCCAGATCACCGGCCGCCGCTCCCTCGCCGTCGGTATTTCCCATGCCTGTATCCTGCCCGATGGACGCACCTTCCGGCGCTTTTGCTTCCTCCGCGCCGGGTTGAGCCCCCTCCTGGGATTCATCGCCCTCCAGCCAGGAATCATCCTCCCTGGGGCAATCGCGGAACGTATCGCATACCAGGCACCAAATCGTCCTGGCATGGTGCTTAAAGCCGGATTTTTCGCCTTCATCGCCCTCATCGGAAGACGCTTGCTCTAAAACCACTTCCCGCTGCCGGTTATCCGGCGCCGTTTGATCCGGCGCCGCGTCGTCACCCTCCGGAGCCGGCTTATCGCCCTGCACTGCCGCGGCTTGGGGAGCATGGGGGGCGGCATCGCCTTGGCCGGCCTCCGCCTCTTCCGCCTGGGGCTGGCACCCGGCATCCCCTTCGCCCTGCATTTCATCCGCCGTGGGCAGCGTTGGCTGCGCTTCCTGCGCGTTATTTTCACGGTCTATGCCCTCGTCAGCAAACGCCTCCGCCTGTGTCTGCCCATCCGCCGGGCCCGGCACAACGGGTACGGCCGTGCCGGTGTGCGGCAGGCCGGATACCAACGGGGCATCAGCATCGGCAGCAGGCGCCGTTTCCCCCTGCGGCCCATCTTCTTCCCCGGCTTTTTCCAAATCCGCATCATCCAGCTCCGGCTCTTCCTCGTCCGATTCAAAGAAAAAATCCATCAGCCAGCTGCCAAAGCTGCGTTTTTTGGTTTTTTCCGGTTTGGGCTCCAGCTGCGCGTTTTGCTGCTGGGGGGAAGGCTCCTCCTGGGCATGCCCGGCAATATACCCCTCCACCGCCTGCGTCAGCCGCTCCATCAGGGCATCATCGGCAGATTCCAATACCATCGCGGCCCAATCGTCGATCATAATGGTGGCGTGGGCAGCCTCCGTCAGCGCCCGTTCAAAGCCATCAAAATCGATATTTTCCATCATGGAAACCGCTTCCAACTCCTCCGTGGAGATGGCGGCGATGGTGCAGCGGTTATCCAGCCATTGGGCCAAATCATATAAAGCCGTATCTTCCTTGCAAGTCAAAACAGCCTCCGGCACGGCCAGGATGGCTACCCACCAGCTTTTTTTATCCTCTCCCAGCGGCATATAGCACACCAGTTCTTTTCCCAGCTTTTCGGCCTGGCGTTTGCTTTTAACATATTGAAACAGGTACACCGGCCCGCCCGCTATCATGGGGTTTAACGCGGCGCGCAGCAGCCCTGCTGGCAACAGGTTATCTTTGGACCGTACGGTCATCGAACCCTTATTTTTTTCTATATATAACGGATATTGCAATCCCATTTCCTCCGTTTCTGACGCACCCTGGCGGCAAGAATATAATCCTTGCCAATACACCAACATCTATTATAACAGAAGCGCGCCGCGGGTAAAAGGGTAGTTGTTCCCATTTTTATGCCCGCCGGCGCGCACTTTATGCGTTTTTCCCGGAAAAATGGCAAAAGCCACTAAAAATTGCCTAAATCTGCGGGGCAGGAAGCACCATCATATCGTCTATGGTTTGCCATCCATCCTCCCGGCACCAATCGGCTTTCATGCCAAAGGCGATCGGCATATTCAGCCCTTCATCCCACAGGCGGATATCCAACTGGCAGGGCCCGGCAAAATCCGCCGGTACATCCAGCTCCAGCCGCTCGCAGCTTTCGCCCGGCAGCCAGCGGCGCGCATCCAGGCCGGTATCCTGGCAGCAGACCGCCCTTCCGCTGGCCAGATGGCGCAAACGCACCTGCACCTTGACGGGCCAGCACAGCGGCGCAACGCCCCGGTTATCGATGCCCATTACCCAGCTGGCCCTATTCCCTGCCTGCCAGGCACTCAGCGTTTCCATCCAGGGAATAAACAGCCAGTACCCCATGCGGTTGGCCATATAATAAGCCAAGGCGTTATTTTCTTTCAGCCACAGGCGCGGGTTGCCGTGGAATCCGCAGAAAGTGGCGTGGATCTGGCGCATGGCCTCCGCAATGGGAAGCCCGGCTCTAAACTGTTCCGCCGTCAGCTTTTTAACCGATTGATAGTGCCCCACCTCCAGATCGACGGGGGCCTGGCGCCAAAATGGTTCAAACCAATCGGCCTGCTGGATGGTGGAATAGCCAAACCGCAGGTAGTAATTAACCAGGATACTGTCATTGCGGCTGCCCATGCCCATGGCAGCGGCATACTGCATGACTTCCAGCGCGGTATCGTAATCCTCAAAGCTGGCGCCCAGATCATAATTGGCAAGCACCCGCGTGCGCTTGAAGGTACGGCTGTACATATCCAGATGCGCCAAAATAACTTCCTTGGGCCATTGGATATTGCTGGTGGAGGAGGTGTGCCCTTCCCCCCAATTGCCATAGCTGCCCACATCGACAAATTCGATCAGCGGGTTGCCGTCATACCGCTTAGCAAAAGCCTGTAAAAAAGCTTCGTGGTTTTTCAGAAAAACAGGGTGGCCATAATCAGGCTCCCACACCTGATGGGTGGCACGGCGCACCGTACACCATCTGCCGGGGCACCCCGCCTCCTCCACCCATTTTGGGGTTGCATAGGGCATATTTTCATCGGTTTCGCTGCAGCACAGGCGGATGGAAAAACGGTAGCCCAGCGGCGCCCATTGCGCCATGATATCATCGATGATATCCCAGCGGAACTGCCCGGGCGCAGGCTCCAGATCGGACCAATCCAGCCTTAAATACATGTGGTTGAGGCCGGGAAAATCGGCCAGCGTATCCCCCGGTGCGATATCACAGCGATACCTTGGATTGTTCAATCCGTTATCGACATAATGCACATACCAGCCTTTATGGGGGTTTTTTAAAACCGTGCAATCATCCTGGTGATCGGTCAGCCGCCTTCTTGCCCAATTTGGCATGGCCATTCCTCCTTACGCTTGTTTTGCTCTTTTTGCATTGTACCCGCTGGGCGCTCTGCCTGCAAGCCCCGCCTTGCGATTGCCGGCCGGATTTGGTACATTGGTATTGAGGGCCGTTACCAAGGAAGGCTGCCCGCCTTTTTATCCCGGCCATTTTTCTGTACGTATGAACACGATTGGGGGAGGGTTTGCGCATGACAACCGCGCTTTTTGGGGCCGAAGCTGATTTTCGCTGCCGCATGGCGCGCGCCACCGCGTTTGCCATGGGGCAAGCCGGTTTTCCCTCCATGCCTGTTGAAGTAAGGGCCGCCCCCCTGCTTTGGCAAGCCCCGGCCGTTTGTGCCTGCCCGCTTGCCCTTTCCGGCCGGGAAAAGCTGCCGCCCAGGGAGGTCGCCCGGCGCCTGATAGCCGCCATGCCGGCCTGGGCATTATCTGCGGCCGATATCCGGGCTTTGCCAAGCGGCCATCTGGGCTTCTGGCCCGCCAATGATATCCTTGCCTGCTGCCGCAGCCAGGCGCTGGCGCTTGACTGCATCATGCCCGCCGTTCCGCCGGAAGGCCACCCCCTGTTTACCCTGGCGCTGCGCACGGTTGAAGCGCTTGCCCTCACGCAGGCTGTCCCCCTGCTTGTCCCAGCCCCGCGCGGGCTTGCCCTGGTGTGGGCGGGGTTGGCCGCCCGGCAGCGCTGGCCCCTTGATGGGCGTGAGGCTGCCCGTCTGGCGCAGGAGCTGAAGACCATCCGCCTGCAGGGCGATGGGGCCAGCGCCCGTGCCTGCGCGCTGATAATCGCCCGCCTGTTTTAGTGGGGCATTATCACCCGATGGCATATTGGCCCAAGCCAGCGACGTCCGCCCGGGCTGCCACCCGCCAGGCAATGCCGCCTCCTTGCCCTGCCTTGCAGCCCATGTAGGGCTAAGCAATAAAGCCCATCTCATATATGCCGAGCCCCAGCCTGTTGCTTTTTGTTTCCATGCCGCCAGGGATATCAGAAATAATTGCCCATGGCATGGTAACGTGATGATGATACACAGCCGCATAGCAAAGGGCGGCGGTAAAAACCGCCGCCCTGCAGGCTTCAGGCGTTTAGCCTGTAGGCCATTATATCATCAGCCATCCTATGCTTAAGTCGCTGCCTCTACGCCATATACATCCGCATAGCCGGTGGGGGTGTTCCACGCCGGGCTTAACTGAATTCTCCAATATGCACGAGCCCCGGCATAGGCACTGCGGCTATACTGCCTGCCGCCTTCGCAATAGGCATCATCCGCCGTTATCCACGGATATGGCGTTCCCTGACTGTTCGACGAATTTTCACGATAGGACATGGCTCCATACAACTCCGTGGTTGAAGATGAGGTGCAAACGATCTTCCAATTTACGCTATTGGTCGATGCCTTGTCGTTTGATTGCAAGGTAGTTCTTCCTGGGTAAACCGCTGTCATCGTTGCGCCCACAACTGAGTGTAGCATGAATGCCATCATACAAATGGCAACTGTCAGCAACATCCTGTTCTTACGCATCATGCTTTTTCGCTTCCTTGCAAATCATAGATAATACGATACTGTTCTCAATCACACAGAACTGTATGAATACCGGCGTGGCAAAATGCTGATGCACTTGAGATTTACCTTTGAATCATTGAACACATTAAACAGTCCCGGAGAATATATGCGGTACTATCGCCAACTGAGGGGGCTTACCACAAGGCAACTTGCAGAGAAGTTAAACATTGTACCGGCAACAGTTCTCGGCTATGAACAGAGGCGTTTCCCGATTCCGTACGATATTGCTGTTTT
>JAQXFY010000026.1 GCA_029006015.1 bacterium | reverse complement strand
GTATGCATTGCCCTCCCTTTGGCGTTATGCTACAATGGGCTTTGGCTTTACCCCCTATTATTACAGCCATTTGGCGCAATCAGGAGCGTAGCATGTATATTGTTATCGTTGGCGATGGCAAAGTTGGCGCAACCTTAACCGAGTATCTTTCCCAGGAAGGCCACGATGTTGTGGTCATTGACCGCAACCCCAAAGTGGTCGAATCGATGGTAAATACATTCGATGTGCTTGGCATTGTTGGCAACGGCGCCAACTATGACGTGCTGATGGAAGCCGGCGCCAACAAAGCACGGCTGGTAATTGCGGCAACCTCATCGGATGAGCTTAACATTCTCTGCTGCCTGATGGCCAAAAAAATCGGCGCCCGCCACAGCGTAGCCCGCGTGCGCAACCCCGATTATTCCAAGCAGCTTTTGTTTATCAAGGAGGAGTTGGGCCTTAGCCTGGTGGTCAACCCTGAAATGGAAGCCGCCAATGAGATTTCCCGCATTTTGCGATTTCCTTCCGCCATTAAGATCGATTCCTTTGCCAAGGGCCGCGTGGAGCTGGTTGAAATCCGTCTGGGCGAAGGTAACCCTTTGCTCGACAGGCCCATCCACACCATTCACGAGCATTTTCGCGAGCAGGTGCTGGTCTGCGCCGTGCAGCGCGGGGAGGAAGTTTTTATTCCCTCCGGCGATTTTGTTCTTCAGCTGGGCGATAAAATCCACATCACCGGCTCGCGGGCGGAGCTATCCTCCTTTTTAAAGGCGCTTGGCATCTATAAACAGCGCATTAAAAACATCCTGATCGTGGGCGGCGGTAAGATCGCCTTTTATCTGGCCTGGCAGTTATCCGATTCCGGCTTTAACATCCGGATTATCGAGCAGGATGAAGCCCGCTGCCTGGAGCTGAGCGAGGCCCTGCCCAAGGTAGAAGTTGTGCTTGGCGACGGATCCGATCAGGAGCTGCTGGCCGAGCAGGGCTTGTCCCAACAGGATGCCTTTATTTCCCTGACCGGCATCGATGAAGAAAACATCATCATGTCGCTGTACGCTGCCTCCAAGGGTGTGGATAAAACCATCACCAAGCTTAACCGCATCTCCATGGATATGGTTGCCTCCCTGGGGCTGGATAGCGTCATTTCCCCCAAAACGGTGGCGGCCAACCGCATTGTACGCTATGTACGCGCGCTGCAAAATTCCAAAGGCTCCACCATGCAGGCGCTTAACAAGCTGGTAGGCGGCAAGGTGGAAGCGCTTGAGTTTTTATTATCCGATCAGGCGCCCTTTATGGGGGTGCCCTTTCGCGAGCTGACGTTAAAACCCAACCTGCTGGTGGGCTGCATTATCCGAAACGGCAAAATCATCTTCCCCCGCGGCGACGATTACCTGCAGGTGGGTGATTCCGTCTTCATCGTAACGGCGGGGCAAATTATAAACAGCATAAACGATATCGTTGGGCAGGCCTGGTGACGCCATGAATTACCGCATGATCCGTTATTTCCTTGGACAGCTTTTGAAGGTGCACGCCCTTTTGATGTGCCTTCCGCTGGCGCTTAGCTTAATCGATGCGGACGGCGCGCGCATTCCCTTTTTAATCACCGTTACCATCTGCGGGGCCCTGGGGCTGTTGATGACGCTGAAAAAGCCGGAAAACAAAGCCATCTTCGCCCGGGAAGGATTT
Source organism: bacterium (assembly GCA_029006015.1). GTDB lineage: Bacteria > Bacillota > Clostridia > Christensenellales > SUG1161 > SUG1161. The sequence continues at coordinate 2,508 of JAQXFY010000026.1, read as the reverse complement.
ATTATTGTTGCCCTTTCCTGGGTAATGATTTCCCTGATCGGCGCCCTTCCCTATACGCTGAGCGGCTATATCCCCCACTACCTGGATGCCGTATTTGAAACGGTTTCCGGTTTTACCACCACGGGCTCCAGCATTCTGACGGATATCGAGGCGCTGCCGCGCAGCCTGCTTTTTTGGCGCAGTTTTGCCCATTGGATCGGCGGCATGGGCGTGCTTGTTTTTGTGCTGGCGCTGCTGCCCAAGGCGGAATTCCAAACCATGCACGTCATGCGGGCGGAGGTGCCCGGGCCAACGGTAGGCAAGCTGGTATCCAAAATGCGCCTGACCGCCCAGCTTTTATACGGCATTTATCTGTTTTTAAGCATTGCCGAGGTTATCCTGCTGCTATTAGGCGGAATGCCCTTTTTTGATAGTGTAGTCGGCACATTCGCCACCGCCGGCACGGGCGGCTTTAGCATTAAAAACGCCAGCATTGCCTTTTATGACAGCGCCTATTGCGATGCCGTCATCACCGTATTCATGCTGTTATTCAGCATCAACTTCAACCTGTTTTACCTTATCCTTTTCGGCCAGGTAACCCGGGCGCTGAAAAGCGAGGAGCTGCATTGGTTTTTTGGCATTGTTGCGGCGGCTATCTGCCTGATTACCATCAACATCCTGCCCCTGTATCCCTCGCTGGGAAAAGCCTTTCGGTATGCCTCGTTCCAGGTAGCCTCCATCATCAGCACCACGGGCTTTTCCACAGCCGATTATACAACGTGGCCCGCCTTTTCCCAGGCCATCATCGTAGGGCTGATGATTATCGGCGCATGCGCGGGTTCCACGGGCGGCGGCATCAAGGTAGCCCGGTTGATCATCTTAATCAAAACCGGCTTCCGGGAAGCCAAAAGGACGGTCAATCCACGCAGCGTTATCGCCATCAAACTGGATGGCCAGCCGGTGGAGCGGGAAGTCATCCACGGCGTATCCGCCTTTTTTACCCTGCATGTGCTGTTGTTTGCCATCTCCACCCTGGTTGTTTCGCTGGATCAGTATGATTTTCCCACATCCGCCAGCGCTGTTGTCACCTGCATCAACAATGTCGGCCCCGGGCTTGGCGCGGTAGGCCCTTCGGGGAATTTTGCAGGTTTCTCCTGCCTGTCCAAGCTGGTGCTGATCTTGGATATGCTGCTTGGCCGGTTGGAAATCTACCCCATTCTGCTGGCGCTTTCCCCCATGGCATGGCGCAGGCGCTGATGCAGGGGTAACAACATATTGATAAGCATTCCGGCCGTGGATATCCCGTATCCACGGCTTTATTGTTCCAGGCCCCTGCCTTTGCAAAAAAGCAAGCAGCGTGCTATACTGTATTATCTTTTGCAAAGGAAAGGGGCGCTGACGGTGGCCAGCCGGCTAAAAAAATGGCTTTGGCTTATCGCGTGTATGGTACTGCTGTTAGGCGTATGCCAGCCCGCGATATCGGCGCAGCCTGGTACTTTGCGCGCCGGATCGTCGGGCCACCCCGTCATGGTTTTGCAACTGCGCCTCAGCGAGCTGGGATATTACCCCTATACCGTTACCGGTGAATTTGGTTCCCTGACCGAAAAGGCCGTTAAAGCCTTTCAGGCTGCCAATGATTTAACGGTGGACGGCGTCTTTGGGCCCATTTCCTCGGCTAAGCTATATAGCGCAGAGGCAAAGCGCGCACCCTTTGCCCCTTAAGCGAGCATGGCTATCAAGCCCCATGCCTTTTGGGCATGGGGTTTTTGTTGCCCCGGGCCGCCTTGCAAGCTTTTATCCTTTCCGGCCACATCAAAAGCTTATGGGGCTGCCATGGCCGGGCGCCATGCTTTCCCCTGCCCCAGCCAGCGCTTATACCCACCACTTGATATAAGGGAGGAAGATATCCGTGTCGGATTCCGTACGCCAAATCGGCCAGCGCATTCAGGAATTACGCGAAATTTTTGAGTACACCCCGGAGGAAATCGCCAACGAATTCCAGCTGCCCCTGGAAACCTATCTGGGCTATGAATGCGGGGAAAGTGATATTCCCATTGGTTTTTTATATGAATTGGCCAACAAATACCACGTAGAGCTGACCGTTCTTTTGACCGGGGACAACCCCAAGCTGTCCCGTTTTGCCCTGTCGCGCAACAACGGCGGCATCGAGGTGCGCCGGCGCGAGGAATACCACTACCGTTCGCTGGCATTCAATTTTCACAACAAGCAGATCGAGCCGCTGTATGTGCGCATCAACCCCGATGATCCCGCCCTGCCCATCGCGCTAAACAGCCATCCCGGCCAGGAATGGGACTACATCCTGTCCGGCCACCTGCGCCTGCAGCTGGATGACCGGGTATTCGACATGCGAAAGGGCGATTCCATTTATTTTGATTCTTCGGTCATGCACGGCATGAAGGCCATCGACGGGGATGTGGAGTTCCTGGCCATCATTCTGGAAACCGAACCAACTGAAAAGGAGTAATTTGGGCCCATGAACTTATATCGGAAATTCATCCCGCACGATTA
>JAQXFY010000025.1 GCA_029006015.1 bacterium | reverse complement strand
GTGTATACGCACTGGGAAGCCCCCGCTCCCAAGGAAAAGGCGGAAGATCAGACGGTATAAGGGCGGATATAAAGTTTATGATGAAGCAGCCATTCCCCGATGGGGGATGGCTGCTTTTTTTATAAATCAACATGATGGCGGGCATTGCAAAGCGTGCCGGGCGATTGCAGCATCAGACCAAAGGAGGGAAGGGCGGAGCGAAAGCGGGCCGGGTTTAAGCGGGGCGGGGGAAGGGGGCACTAGCGCGGGATAGGGGCGGGGGCGATGGACGAGTTTATCATGATGTTGGGGAAATGGCGCTAGGCGGAGGCTTGCAGTAAGGCGCATGGATTTGGATGAAGCGAAAAACGGTTTCATATAAAGGGGGGCTTGGGCGGAAGGCGCGCCATCAAATGCCGGATGCCCCCGGTGGAAGCATAAAAATCGGGGCGGCATAGGCCGCCCCGATCGGGGGATGCAGGCTTTAGCGTGCAAGCTGGCTTTGCTCTACATCAACAAGCTTAAGCAGGTTGCATTCACGCCCGGTGGATGCATCGATGTAAACCAGGTAATTTTCACCCGCCAGGCTGCCCAGATATTCGTAGCAAAGCACTTCCTTGCCGTTGTCCATCGGGATGACGCACAGCCTTTCCCGGCTGATTTCAAGGGTGGGGTTAACGGCTTTGCGCGCCTGGTTACCGGTGATGGAGGGCTTTAGAAAATCGCGCCCGGTATGGGCCATCAGGTAGTTGCGGGCATCCAGGGCCACAACGCTGCCATCGGATGTCATTTGCAGTTTGACCAAATCGGGGTAAATCAGCACATCATCCTGCACGGAGGCAAATTGCAGCAGCCAGGTATCCCCGGTTTTTTCCCAGTATGTCGCCTCCATGGCGCCAAAGCCTTGCATGGACAGCCAACGCACGCCCCAGGCTTGTAATTGCTCGCGGCTGCTGTCCTGCTGGGACTGGGCATTGGGCTGGCAGCCCAGCATCAAAAGCGGCAGCCCGTTTTGCGCCATCCATACCGTCGTATCGCCATTGGTATAGCGGTAGGCGGGCAGCACGCCTTGAACGATGCCTTGTGCCTGCAAGGGAACCTGGCTAAACAGCTGGGCCCGGCGCAGCAGCTCCGCCTCGCCGACGTGCTCGCCCTTGATGCCCAAAGCCTCCCGCCGGGAAAGGGAATCGGAAAAAGGGCCGTCATAGATCGGCGCGGGATATTGCTCGGAGGCTTGCTGCAGCGTGGTAAAGGCCTGGATGCGGGCATCCTCCCCGGAAGGCTTTTCATGGCTGCCGGAAAGGGCCATCCACATCAAATCCCCTTCGCGCAGGCGCTCGGACAGGGCGTCCAACTCGGCAGTGACTTGCGATGCCTGGCCATAGAGGTCTTTAAGCGTGGCGCATTCTTCCGCGGTTAATTGCTCCCGGCCTTGGGAAAGGGTGGTACGCGCCAGCTGGTAACAATAATCGCCCAGGCGGTTGATAAAGGCCATTAAATTACCGGTTTCGCCCAAACCATCGGGCAGCATGGCCAGTTTTTCCTGCGCACAATAGGCCTGGCGCCAGGCATCGGCCAGCAGAAAGGAGCGGGTGGTTATATCGCCGGCTGCCTGCAGCTTGCCCAGGCTGCCGTTTAAAGCGGTAAAATCCTCGCAAAGGGACAGGTAGGTGCTTTGATGGTTGTTTTCCAGCTGGTTTTTCAGTTTGTTGTTTTGCACTGCTTGCCCTTCGCCCCGCGCCAGCGCAACGCCAAGTAAAATGCCAAGGCCTGCCGACAGCGAGATGAGCGAGCAGATAAGCCCGCGTTTGGTATGTTGATGCATGGTGGTTTCCCCTATCTACAGAAATTGTGCCGCCCAATGGATAAGTAAACCGGCAGGGACAGCATCCATTTGTTGGTGGTTTTGGCCGGATTGTAATAATACAGGCAGCCGTTTGTCGGGTCCCATCCGTTGAGGGCATCGCGCGCGGCGCGGATGGCGGTATCATCGGGCGCCAGGTTGATCTGCCCATCGGCCACGGAGGAAAAGGCGCCGGCCTGGTAGACCACGCCGGACATGGTGTTGGGAAAACTGGGGCTTTTGATGCGGTTGAGCACCACGGCGGCTACCGCAACCTGGCCCTCGTACGGCTCCCCGCGGGCTTCACTGTACACCACGCGCGCCAGCAGGTAGACATCCCCCGTGGGGGAGGGGTTGTCAGCCAGGGTGATGCCCAGCGAGCCTGCCGTGGCCGGGCCGACGATGCCGTCCACCACAAGCCCCATTTTGCGCTGATAAGCGCGCACGGCCGCATCCGTTTTGCTGCCAAAGATGCCATCGATGCTGCCGGTGTAGTAACCAAGATCTTTGAGCTTGGTTTGTAATTGGCGCACCTGTTCGCCGGTGGAGCCCCTGCGCAGCAGCACCACCGCGCCAAAGGTGGTGGATGAAAGCAGCACGCAGGCGATCAGCAGCAAAGCCAGGGCTGAAAAGGCAAGCCGGATGTGCCGGGGGGAGATGTGTTTCATTTTATCCTCCTAAACCAAAGAGCTTTTGCAGCCATTCCATCCCAAGCCAGCGGATGGAAAGCCTGGGGGCTTCCTCCGCCACCAGGCTGCCTGGCGTGGGCTGCGGGGAGGATTCCGAAACCGGGGGAAGGGGGGCGGTTGGCGATGGGGTGGGCGTACACTCGGCAGGCTCGGCCCAAACCCCGTAGCCCGAAACGCATAGCGGTGGGAACAAAACGCACCACCAGTTGTGCCCCTTGGCCGGCCCGATTAATACCTTAACGGCGTGATAGACGCCGGCAGGGTATACCTGGCCGTTATAATTGCGGGTGGGGAAGTGCTCGTACACCTGGCGCACCACGACATCCTGCTCCCGTCCATCGGCCCGAAGGGCGGCGCGCGCGGTGGCCTCCATATCGGCGCTAAGCAGGCTGACCGTCCGGGAAGCTTCCTCCGCCGTTTGGCAGGCGGCTAAATCCTGCCCATAGACGGCCAGCAGGCTGTCGCGCACCAGCAGCTTGCGGCGCTGATCATCCTCATCATCGGAAGCGCCGATAACGTGCAGGCGCAAAACGCCATCCGTTGCCAAAGCCTGCAGGCGCCGGCGGGACATGGCCCCCGCCCATACCCCTCCTGCTGCCAGCAGCAGGAAAAGGAAGGCAATCCAAACTTGTTTTCGCATAACCTCGCCCCTTTCTGTTTACTGTAAGTGTCGGCATATAGGGGGATAAATATACATGCATATCAAAACCGGGCGGATTTTTTTAAGGTTGTGGCCGGAGGGGGCACCAAGGCTATGGCTGCCGGGGGCAATATATATGGAAGAAACTGCCCGCCGGGTTTTGCTGCTAAAGGGGAAAATGAAAGGGTAAAATGTGTTATAATAATGAAACTAGGGGGGAAATACCGTGACGCGCATGTTGGTCGTAGACGATAAGCGCATTGAACGCCGGGGCATCGCTTTCCTGGTTGCGGAATATGCCTTGCCCATCCAGGTGGTGGAGGCGGAAAACGGCGTACAGGCGTTGGAATATATCAAGCAAAACCCGGTGGATATCCTGTTTACGGATATCCGCATGCCGGTGGGGGATGGATTATCGCTGGCGGCGGAGGTGCGCAAGATCTGCCCGGATATCATCCTGATTTTTTTCAGTGCGTATTCTGATTTTGATTATGCACGCCGGGCCATTGCCCTGGGGGCTTACCGGTATCTGTTAAAACCGTTGGATATTAATGAGTTTTTGCAGGTGATCGGCGATGCGCTGGAAACCTGCCGGAACCGGCAGCAGGCCAAGGAAGCCTTACCGGGGGCGGGGGCCCCTTCATCCGGCATGCTTGAAAAGGCGCTGATGGATCTGATCAGCGGCCCAAGCGATGCGGCGGCGCTGCAATCGCTGGCCCACCGCCTGCATGAGCATGGGGTGCCCATCGAAACTAAGCCGCTGCGGCTTATTTTGATCGAAAGCCGGGACGCTTTGTCCCAGGGCGCGCTGGGGCAGCTGCAGGATATGGCGGAAAATTGCCTGATGGGTAGAAAAATCTGGCTGGAACTGGACGAGCGGCGCATCCTGGTTGTGCTGGTTCCGGGGGATTTGCAGGCAACCGATGCCTTGCTGCTGCGCGCGCTGGAACAGCTTCAGCAAAATATTCAGGCCGAGTTTGGCCGGCCCATGCGCCTGGCATTATCGGCAGGCATCGGCCATGCGGGCGATATGGCCAGCGCCTATGAGGCATTGGAAAATGTAGCGGAAATGGGCTTTTTTGCGGAGGAAGGCCGGGTGCTGGCCGTGGGAAGCGGCCTGCAGGGCGGCGGGCCCGAGGTAATGGAGCGCATCATGAAGGAAATCGATGAGCGTATCCAGGGGCAGGATATGGCCGGCGTGGGCGAGGCCTTTGATATGCTGTTTGATTATTTCCGCGCCCAGGGGGCGGCTTCGGTTATCTATACAAAATTTGTCTGCTCCGAAATCATTGCCCGGCTGGTGCGCGCGTGCGGCCTTAGCCAGGATGAACAGGCGCGTATTGTCGAAAATTTATTTAGCGCAGAAAACATCAACCAGCTGCAACAGCATGTGCGCGATATCATTGCCCGGGCGGAGGCAACCTCCAGCGAGGAAAGCGAGGCTGCGGCGCATCGGCTGGTTAGCGAGGTGATGGATATCGTGGCCCGCGAGTATATGAACGATATTTCCGTCGACAGCCTGGCGCGGCAGGTCTACCGGTCGCCCAACTACCTGGGCAGGGTGTTTAAAAAGGTGACCGGAACCGCGCTGTCCAAATATATTACGCATTACCGGCTGGAGCAGTCCCGGGAACTGCTGCGGCGCAAGGATATTATGATTTCCGAGATCGCCAAACGGTGTGGGTATCAGGATTACAGCTACTTTGGCCTGCTGTTTCGCAACTATTTTGGCATAAGCCCAACGCTCTACCGGCAGCAGCAACAGGCCCAGGAGGAGCCGCATGCGGATTGATCAAGCCTTTCAAAGGTTAAAACGTGCATGGATGGGCCTGCCCTCTACCAAGCGGGTAGTGGTGCTGTGCGTGCTTGTTGTTTGGATACCGGCGATGGCGGCCTGTATATGGTTTGGAATGTCCTGGGCCAGGGAGGAACAGGGCCAGGCGGGCGACCATGCGCAGGCGCTGGCCGAAACGGCGGGGGAGCAGCTATGCATCAACCTTGGCCTGGCGCCGCTAAGCCAACTGGAAGAGGCCATTCCCCATTTGGCTGCTCTGTGCGATGCGGGGGAGGAAGGGGCTTTTGCCGAGCGCGTTCGTGAGGCTACCGTGTGGATAAATAAAAGCCTGCGCAACCCCAATGTATTAGAATCTTCCTATTATTATAGGGGGCCGTATACCCCAAACAGCAAAGCGGTGCTTTTGTATGAGGATGCACCGCAGGCGCATCACAATATTTTTCGGTTAATGAATGCGCGCGAAGGGCTGATCTACCTGGAAGGGGCCCTTTATTTTGTGGCCAATAACTATGTTGAAGATATACCCATGAATATCGATGCCACGGTGGTGGTGCGCCTGCCCAGCGAGGTGCTGGATATCGCCCTGGATCAGCCTGTTATCATACGCACGCCGGGAGGGTGCTATTCCACGGGCAGCGCCACGGATAACGGGGCTGTACACAATGCGGTCTGGCGGGAGGAGGCTTCCGTGCGCGTGGAGGGCCGGACGCAGCATATTTTCTGGTGCCGCCTGAATGAGCTTGGGGTGGAGGTGGCGGTGCTGTCGCCCCTTCCGTTTGCCTTTCCCTGGTGGGCGTTGGTATGTACCATTGTTTTTTGTGCCATGCTGACCGCGCTGTCTGTTGCTGCCGTCAAATGGCAGCGCCGGCGCAACGTTGCTTTTTTGCGGCAATTGGAAACCTTGGCGGGGTTGCCCGATGCCGGGGAAATAACGGGGGATGAAAAAGATATCGATTGGCTGCTTAACCGGTTGGCGGGTAAATTGGCCAGATTGGATGATGAGGCTACCATTAACCGGCGTTTGCACCGGGAAGCGGAGATGAAAGCGCTGCAAATGCAGCTAAATCCGCATCTGCTTTATAATGCGTTATCCAGCATCTCCTGGATGGCGCGGGAAAGCGGGCAGCATGCGATTGTGGATACCGTAACCAGGCTGGCGCGGTTTTACAGGGCATCGCTGGGCGGAAAGCAGCAGATGGGCACGGTTAAAAGCGAATTGCAGCATGTTCAGGATTATCTGGATATCCACCGGCTGGCCATGGATGATTTTTATGAGGTGGAGATCGAAGCCTCGCCCTCCGTGATGGACATCCCCATGCTGCACCTGCTGCTGCAGCCTGTTGTTGAAAACGCCGTTGTGCATGGATTGGAAGGCAAACGGGATGGCGGGGGCAAGCTGTCGGTTAAGGTGACGCTGGAATACGATATACTGGTTTGCAAAATCGGCGATAACGGCTGCGGCATGACGCAGGAACAGATTGATCAGCTGATGGAGGGGGATGGAAAGGGCTATGGCTTTTCCATGGTTCGGGACCGCCTGCGCTATTTTTACGGTGATCAGGCTGGATTGCGCATTGAAAGCCAGGTGGGGATCGGTACCCTGGTTACGCTTTGGATGCCTGCCATGCCGGATAGCATAAAATGACAAAATACAGCATGCACTTGACGGTTTAGGCTGGAAATTAATGGAATTTTTGTGCAAATAGCCCTAAAAACATAACCTATTCCGAAAAGATGTATGAGGAATTTTGCAAAAATGACCTAAAAAGACAGAATTTTCAGAGTGGTAAAAGGGACAAATTCTTTCAATTTTCTGGCACCTTCGTTATAATATAGAAACGGGGATGTAGGCCGCATCGTGCGGCCTTAGCAAATATAGAGTAAAGGGGAATGGCAAGTGGGCGTTAAAAGACGTTGCCTCGTTTTTTTGATCGCCATCGTCATGGTGGGCGTCATGGTATCCACCTCTGTGCTGCCTGTTGTGGCAGCTGCAGCGGATCCGGGCGCCACGAGCAGCCCGACAGCTACTACCGATCCTTCGGCTACACCGGGTAAGGATTCCAATACCAGTGCAGTAGAGGATAACGGCGAGCTGATCGTGGAGCTGCAGAACAACAGCATGCTGGAGGGTAAGTACTACCAGTATCTGGAGAAGCATGCAGCAGTGCCGACGCTGCCTACTGGCACGAAGATCGTGCTGAATTCCAAAAACTATTTGGAAAGCAGCGATGGTGCTAAGGTAACCCTGCTGGATTCCTACGAAGGCGTTTCCAATGTTATCCGTTGGGAAAACCAGGGCAAGGTTACCTATGAATTCAATGTGTCCAGGACGGGGTTGTATGCGATTTCGGTGCAATACTTCCCGCTCAACACCAAGAAAAAGACCATTGAATTGACGGCTTACATCAATGGTGAGCTTCCCTTCCGCGAAGCCAGCCAGATGCAGCTTCAGGTGATGTGGGAGGATACCGAGGATATTCCCACGGATAAGCTTGGCAATCAGCTGCGCCCCGATCAGGCTGAAACCCAGATGTGGCATACGCAGTTGCTGCGCGATGTCGAAGGCCTGAGCAAATATTTCACCTTCTATTTGGAGCAGGGCAAAAACACCATTACCCTGGATATGTCCCGCGGGGAAATGGTGCTGGGTGAAATTGATGTGTTTGCCTATGAAGCGCCGATGACCTATGAAGAGTACAAGGCGCAGTTTGAAGGCAAGCCCAACGATGTCCCTGCCGATTTTATTGACCGCATTCAGGCTGAAGATCCGCTGTACAAATCCGATGCTTCCCTGTATCCGGTGTATGATCGCTCCAGCATCATGACCGATCCTAGCCATGCGTCCAAGCTGATGCTCAACACCATCGGCGGCACTAACTGGGCCAATGCTTTCCAGACGCTTGTTTGGGAAATTGAGGCGCCGGCGGATGGCTATTATAAGATTGGATTCAAGGCCCGCCAGAATCTGTTGCTGGGCTTGTTCACCACGCGTGAGTTCCGCATCGACGGCAACATCCCTTTCCAGGAAGTGGAAGAACTTGAGTTTAAGTATTCCACCAACTGGTATGTGCTGTGCCCGTCCAATGCCGATACGGATGAACCCTATCTGTTCTATTTAACCAAGGGCAAGCATCAGCTGTCGCTGTCGGCTGTCTTTGGCGAGGTGACCGAAACCCTCAACGTGCTCAACAAGGCTGTTTACATGCTCAACGCGGTGTACCGCCGCATGATCATGGTGGTGGGCACCACGCGCGACCCGTACCGCGATTATCGCCTGGATATTGAAATTCCCGGTCTGATTCATACCCTTAAGGAAGTCTCCACCATGTTGGAGGATGAATCGGCCCGCTTGGTTGAGCTCAATGGACGCGGAGGCAGTGAAGGCGCGATCATGGATCGTATTGCCGAGCAGATGCGCTCCTTCATTAAAGACCCGGATACCATTGCAACCCGTATCAACACCTTTAAATCCAATATCGATGCCCTGGCTTCCTGGATTTTGCAGATGCAGAGCCAGTCGCTGGAAATGGATTACATCGAAATTGCTGCTCCCGATGTGGAATTTGGCAAGACGAAGGCTGCCTGGTATACCAACCTTGGGTTTAGCTTCAAGGTGTTCCTGGCTTCCTTCTTTGAGGATTACAACATCTTCTCCCAGGCGGAAGCGGACGCCCGTTCGGTTTCCGTGTGGATTTATGGCGGCCGTGATCAGGCTCAGATCGTCAACGATTTGATTACCAACCAGTTTACCCCCAAGACCGGCATCAGCATCAACCTGAAGCTGGTTCAAGCCGATTTGATTACGGCTATTGTTGCGGGTAAAGGACCGGATTTGTCCATGTCCATGGGCCGTGGTATCCCGGTCAACATGGCTATGCGTGGCGCGCTGTTGCCTTTGGATGAATTTGAAGGCTTTGATGAGGTAAGGTCGCGCTTTGAAGATGACGCCATGCTGCCTTATACTTACCTGGATAAGACATACGCCATCCCCGTAACGACGGATTTCTATGTGATGTTCTATCGCACGGATATTCTGGATCAGCTTGGTATTGAAGTCCCCAAAACGTGGGATGACCTGTCTGCCATTATTCCGGTACTCCAGCGCAATCATATGGAAATGGGCTTGCCTTACGGCGGTATGGATGCTTACCAGCTGCTCAACGCCGGCATGGGTTCGCGTAACATCTTTGCGGCGCTGTTGTTGCAGCGCGGCGGCACGTTCTATACCGATGATTATAAGCAGACCCGCTTAGATGAAGACGTTGCGGTGGAAGCCTTTACGGAGTGGTGCGAGTTCTATACCAAGTATGGTTTCAGCTTGTACTATAACTTCTATAACCGTTTCCGTAGCGGCGAAATGCCCATCGGCATTGCCAGCTACAGCACGTATGCCCAGCTTGCCGCTGCTGCGCCTGAAATCCGCGGCATGTGGGGCATGGCGCTGGTTCCGGGAACCGAGGTTGACGGGGAAATCGTCAACAGCATCGGCGCATCCGGCAGCGCGGCTGGCATTGTTAAGGGATGCAAGGATCCGGAGGCTGCCTGGGAGTTCATCAGCTGGTGGACAAGCGCTGAAACCCAGGGCGAATTTGGTATGGAGCTGGAAAACCTGCTGGGCACGGCGGCACGTTATACGCCGGCTTCCATCGAGGCGTTCCGGGAGCTGCCTTGGTCCGCCGAGGAGTTGGCTGTGCTCGAAGAACAACGCGCCAACGTCATTGAAATCCCTGAAATTCCTGGTGGTTATTATACCGCCCGTTGCTTAGACAATGCATTCCGCAGCGTTATCAACAACAGCGAGAACCCGCGTGAGATGTTGTACAAGTACAACCTGATGATCAACGAGGAAATCACGCGTAAGCGCCAAGAGTTTAAGCTTGACTAAGCAACCATTAAGGAAGGAGGGGGTTTGACATGAGTTCGGAAGTACAGGCTGCCAAAACGCCTATGGCCCCGGAAGCGCCAGCTTATAAGCGTTTACCCTTTAAGGTGTATTGGCAGCGCACGCGGTTGAGCTACTTTATGGTAGCACCGTTTATGCTGCTCTTTACCACGTTCACCGTTCTTCCGGTGTTGGCCTCCATCGTGTTGAGTTTCACCAACTTTAACATGCTGGAGTGGCCGAACTGGGTAGGCTGGTCCAACTACATCACCATGTTTGTTAAGGATGATGTTTTCTGGATTGCCGTACGTAACACGTTGGTATTTGCGTTTCTGACCGGCCCGCTAAGTTATGTTCTGGCTTTAATGTTGGCCTGGTTTATCAACGAGTTGCCCAAGAAGCTGCGCGCGTTTATGACATTGTGCATCTACGCGCCCTCCATTACGGGCGGTGCCTACTTTATCTGGACATACATTTTCAGCGGCGATGCTTACGGCCTTATCAACGGCTGGTTGATGAGCTGGGGCTTGATTCAGGAGCCTATCCTGTGGCTGACCGATGAAAAGTACATGATGACGGTGCTGATTATCGTCCAGTTGTGGATGAGCATGGGCGCCGGCTTCCTGGCCCTGATCGCCGGCCTTCGCAACGTCGATCATGAGCTGTACGAAGCGGCGGCTATCGATGGCACCAAAAACCGCTGGCAGGAATTGTGGTATGTTACCCTGCCCTCGATTGCCCCGCAGATGATCTTTGCTGCGGTTTTGCAGATCGCGTCTTCCTTTGCGGTGGCCGATGTGTCCATGAACCTGGCCGGTTTCCCGTCCACCAACTACGCAGGCCACACCATCGTGCTTCACATGTACGATTATGGATCCGTCCGTTATGAGATGGGTTATGCGGCAGCCATTGCAGTGGTTTTGTTTGCAGCCATGGCGCTGACTAACTCGTTGATACGGTTTGTGTTCAAGAAAGTCGATCCGGATAACTGAGGGGAGGGAGAAAAATGGCACGTAATGTTGATAGCTCGCGCGTGGAAGGCAAACGCCTTAACCGTACGTTTGGCGGCGATGCCGGTATTTTCCTCTTCCTTGCTTTATCCGGTGCGTTTTCGGTATTGCCGATGGTGTATTCCATTATCCAGGCGTTTAAACCCTTGGATGAGTTGTTCATCTATCCGCCCAAGTTTTACGTGGTGCGGCCGACGATGGAAAACTTTGTCAGCTTGTTCCAATTGGTGGGTAACCTGTGGGTGCCGTTTAGCCGGTATCTGTTCAACACCGTCTTTGTGACGGTTGCCGGTACGCTGGGCTCGGTTGTTATTGCGTCCCTTGCGGCGTATCCGCTGGCCAAGCACGAATTTGCCGGACGTAAGACGATCAACAAGATCATCCAGTATGCTCTGTTGTTTACCTCTAACGCTACGCAGATTCCGGCATTCATTATCATGGCTAAGCTGGGCCTGGTTAACACCTACCTGGCGCTGTTGCTGCCCGCTTGGGCTTCTACGTTGGGCCTGTTCCTGATGACATCCTTTATGGGCCAGATTCCTACCGAGCGCTTGGAAGCGGCAAAGATTGATGGCGCAACGGAGTTGCAGACCTTCTGGTACATTGTGTTGCCTTCGGTCCGCGCGGCGTGGTTGACGCTTATCATCTTCTCGTTCCAGAGCTTGTGGTCCATCACCGGCGGTAACTACATCTATGACGAGCAGCTGAAAATGCTGCCCACCGCCCTTAGCCAGATTGCTGCTGCGGGTATTGCCCGTGCCGGTGTTGGCGCTGCGACGGCTTTGTTTATGATGATTCCGCCCATTCTGATGTTTGTCATCGTACAATCCAGCGTTATCGAAACCATGTCCCACTCGGGACTCAAGGGATAAGGGGGGGACATGATGAAACTGGGCCGCAAATTCTATGTCATCATTGCCCTGCTGGTACTGGTTACCATGTTGGTTCCCACCATGGTGCCTTCTGCAGAAGTGCCTTCGCATGCGTATGTGTATAACTCGTGGCTAAAGGCTGTACCTTCTCCGCTCATGTATGTGCCCAAAGCGGTATATGGTGCCAATAACATGGCTTTGGAGGATGTAGCGGATCTGCAGTCACCGCAGGATCTGTTCATTAACAAGAAAACGGGCGAGGCGTATATCGCCGATGAAAAAAGCAATGTGGTCATCAAATACTCCGCCAAGACGATGACGCAGCTGCACACCTACCGTGGGTGCTATGTTGAGATGTCCAAGTCCGACACCAACCGGTATAAGTTGATGTTGGCGAATAAAATCGCCATGGATCCTGCCTTTGTGGGCAGCTATCTGCGCGATGAAAAGGTGCTGGATGAGAACGGCGAACCCGTGCTGGATGAAAACGGCGATCCGGTTATGGAAACCAAGGGTTACCGGCTGGATCCGTTCAAATCCCCCAAAGGTGTGTTTGTTAATAACGAAGGCACCATTATCGTAGCCGATCAGGAAAATGCACGCGTGGTGCTCATGGATCAGGATGGCGTTATGATCAACATCATCCATGAGCCCCCGGCAAGCGCGGCGCTGTCCAGCGATTTCAAGTTCCAGCCCCAGAAAGTGGTGCAGGATGCTTCAAATACGCTGTATGTGCTGTGCCTGGGCGGTAACCGCGGTGCGTTCATGTTCTCCCCCGAGGTAGAAGGGGGCGAGTTCCTGGGCTTCTATGGGGCCAACCGCGTGCGTACCTCTTTCCGGTTGCTGTTGGATCTGGCTTTAAAGCGCATTCTGCCCAAGCAGTATCGTAGCTCCCTGGGCGTGTATGTGCCGGTTGAAATGTCCAACCTGTACATCGATGACGAAGGGTTTATCTATGCGGTGACCACTGCCTTGGCGACGGCCAACAGCACGGGCGATACCGATACCATCCGCAAGCTGAACTACAAGGGAACCAACACCTTGTCGTACCGTGGGGAGTCCCGCAATTATGGCGATTTGGATGTTATTCGGTTGAACATGATCAACCAGGTAACGCAGTTTACCGATGTTACGGTGGATGAGCGCGGCTTCATTTCTGCCATTGATCTGACCTATGGCCGTGTTTTCCAGTACGATCAGGAAGCCAACCAGTTGGTCATTCAGAATAAGGGCCGTACAGGTTCCATGTCCCAGGTGGGTACCACATCGTATCCCACCTCCATTGAAAACTATGAAGGCATGCTGTATGTGCTGGATGGCAACCTCAAGCAGGTTACTACCTATGAGCTGACCGAGTATGGCGAGTATTTGCAGAACGCGGTTATCATGTATAATGCCGGCCATTATGAGGAAGCTATCGACCCTTGGATGGAAGTGCTTAAGCGCAATGCCAATATGGAGCTTGCCTACACCGGTTTGGGCCGCGCTTATATGAAGAAGGGCGAATACAAGACGGCGCTTAGGTATCTGCGCCTGGGATATGACCGCGTGACATACAGCACGGTGTATGAGGAGTATCGCGGTGCGTGGATAACGGCCAACTTCTCGTTGGTGGCCATCGTGGTTATTTTGCTGATCCTGTCCCCGTTTGCCATTACGCGCCGCCAGAAGATTGGTGCTTGGTTTAAACGCGTCTTTACCAAATCAGGAAAGAGGTGAGCGATGTGTCTAAACTGAACTATCAGGAGATATCCAAATACAAGATGCCGTTCGTCATCCTCTTCCACCCTGTTGAAGGTTTTGAAGAAATGCGTTGGAACAAAAAAGAGTCCATCGGTGTGGCGAACTGGATTCTGGTTGCCTTCTTCATGGCGACCGTCATCTCCCAGCAGTATACCGGCTTTATTTTCAACAACTATCGCCCGGAACAGCTGAATGTGTTTACGGTGTTTATGACGACCATCGTGGTGTTTCTGTTGGTGGTGGTCAGTAACATGGCCGTGTGTACACTATCCGATGGCGAAGGTTCTTTTAAGGATGTGTGGGTCAACCTAGCCTATTCCCTGGTGCCTTATATCATCTTCCTTTTGATTGCCACTTTTGTCAGCAATTTCATGACGCAGCAAGAAGGCGTTTTCTATGGAATGCTGGTGGGCATTGGGGTGTTATGGACCATGGGGCTGATGTTCTTGGGGCTGAAAACCGCACACCAGTTCACGATGGGAAAAACGGTTGGCTCGGTTTTGTTAACGTTGGCCGGTGTTGTCATCATCGTGTTCCTGATTTTGTTGGTGTTCGCGCTGGTCCAGCAGATGATGGATTTCATTACCACCGTTTATAATGAAATCCGTTATCGGATGTAAGGAGGGGAAGCGCAATGATGGAAAGGCAACATAAGCTGACACGCTTCCTGTTGGTATGGGCGTTGGTGCTGGTGATGGTGGCAGCGGCTTTCCTTTCGGTCGTGCCCAAGGTTGGGGCGACGGAGGGGGATGCTACTAGCGGTCAGGTTGCCACGGGCGAGGGCCAACCTGCCGATGGTGCGCAGCCTGAGGAAGATGGGAAAGAAGCCGAAAACGGCGAAACCGAGGGCGAACTGGTATTGACCTATGAGATCTTGCAGGAAGAGTTCCGCCTGGTGGCGACCAACGACGCCTTCGAGATGTGGTACCGCCGCCGTGATCACAACATCGCCATTGTTCAGAAATGGGATAATTACATTTGGACTTCCTTCCCGTATGATCTGGAAAACGATGCAGTGGCTAAGGCCATGCAGCGCAACTACATGCGCTCCCATGTTTTAACCACATCGCTAAGCCGCATCGGCCAAAGTGATACACTGTGCTCCTATGCGGATAGCTTGCGCGCCAAGATCACAGATGACCGTGGCGGCCTGCCCAATGCGGAGGTTAGCTACATTTATCCTTCCGATGCTCCGGAGGGGACGGACGATCCCGCTGTGTGCGAAGGTATCCGGTTTGAGTATTATTTCCCCTTAAAGCGCATTGTGGTTCCCATTGAAATGCGCTTGGCAGAGGAAGGGCTTCGCATCGTGGTGCCTGTCAACGACATTTCGGAAGATAGCGACTACGATACCCTGACGGAACTGGATATTGCCCCTTACTTTGGTGCCGGCGGCGTGGATACGGATGGCTACACGCTGATTCCCGATGGCAGCGGCACGATTATTGAGTTCAATAATGGCAAAACCACCGCGCCCGATTATTCCGCCCCGGTATATGACCAGGACAAGATCTTTGAAGTGGTTCGCACCACTTACGGTGTTGAGACCGTGCGTCTGCCCGTATTTGGCCAGCGCCATGTCGATCCGGAAACCGGCGCCGATCATGGATGGGTTGGCATTATTGAAAAAGCGGCTGGCCTGGGTACCATCACGGCCAGTGTCAGCGGCAAGCTGAACTCCTACAATAGTGCGCATGTGCGCTTTAAGGTTCGTTTGCAGGACTCTTACTCGCTAACGGATACGCAGGGACAGGTGCTGTCCATGGTATCGGCGCGTGAAGAGTATTTGCAGGGCGGCGCCGTGCAGGTGCTGTATAAGTTCCTGAAAGACGATACCACCTATGTGGGTATGGCTCAAAGCTATCGGGATTATCTGATGGAAAAGTGCGGGCTTGAAAAGCCTGAGTCCTTCCAGGATGAATTGCCCTTCTATGTAGAGCTGTATGGTACGGTTAATAAATCCGTTCCCGTACTGGGCTTCCAGACCAAGCGCAACATCCCGCTGACCACCTATGCGGAGGCCAGGGAAATTGTCGATGAGATGATTGATGTGGGCATTACGCAGCCTGTGGTGCGCTATATGTCCTGGACGCAAAACGCACAGATGGGCAAGGTAATGTCCAAGGTGAAGCCGGCCTCGGCGCTGGGCGGCAAGCGGCAGCTCAAAAAGCTGATCAACTATTTCGGCGAGAATGACATTCCCTTCTATCCCGACTTTGATGTGATCAACGTATCCAAGAGCGGGAACGGCTTGAATCTGGGCTGGCACGTAGCCAAGGCGATTTCGGGCAAGCCTGCGCGGCAGAATGTATTCCTGTACAGCACGCTGTATGTCAACAAGAACTATCCTACCTGGCTGTTGATGAGCCCGCGCTTTATGGAAGGCCAGCTGGCCAAGCTTCAAAAGAGTGTAACCAGCTATGGCATGACGGGCATTAGCTTGGGCGCCCTGTCCAATACCCTGTATTCGGATGGTTCTACCAGGCATTATGTCACCCGCGATTTGTCGGAAGAGTACTATGTCAATGCGCTCCAGCAGATGGTGGATAACAACATCAGCCTGATGGGCAGCGCCAGTAACGGTTATTTCATTGGCAGCGCCAGCCACATCGTCGATGTGCCGACGACCTCCAGCCGTTACTTTATTACGGATTATGATGTGCCCTTCTATCAGATCGTGCTGCGCGGCTATGTGCAGTATTCCACGCTTTCTCTTAACCTGCAGTCCAGCCAGCATACGCAATTCCTCAAGGCGCTGGAATCGGGCTCGGCGCTTAAATACACCTGGATTTACCGCGAAGGCTCTACCCTGAAGGAAACCCCGCTGGAGAATCTGTATTCCGTGCAGTATAAGGATTGGATCGACCAAGCGGCGGCCTATTACAAGGAATGGTGCGATGTGTTTGCCGATATTGGCAACAGCGAGATCGTGGCGCATCAGGCATACTTTGGTGGCCATTTGACGGTAACGACCTTTGCTTCCGGGCATTCCATTTACATCAACTACGGTGATGGTATTATCGCCATGGATAGTGTGCAACTCAATCCGGGCGAATACGCGGTAGTGAAGAAATAAGTGAAGGAGGGGAGTGAGCGTCATGGCTAAGAAAGAGAAAAAGGCCAAAAAGCAGGCGGAACAAGAAACAAAGCCTGCGATGAGCCAGGAACAGCTTGAAGAAGGCAAGCGCATTCTGGCTCAGGCCAAGAAGAATCGCAAGCGCAAAACCGCCGCACAACAGATTGTTGAACGCGGCAAGCAGACCCGCCGTGGCCGGCGCCGTATAACCCTGGAAGGACGCAACGCCATTGCAGGATACTGCTTTATTCTGCCCTGGATCATTGGCTTCCTGCTGTTTTTCCTGGGGCCCTTGATTGACTCGGCCCGGTATGCGTTTAGCGACGTAACCCTTGGCGGTGGAGAGACGGGCACGACGGGCTTTATTGTTACCGGTGTGGGCATGGCCAACTTTGTTAAAATGTTTACAACGGATGCGGCCAACTTTGTTGAGCGTTATAGCAGTACGCTGCTTAAGCTGGTATACAACCTGCCGGTCATTACGCTGCTGTCGTTGTTCATTGCGCTTATCCTGAACCAGAAGTTTAAGGGGCGCACGGTAGCGCGTGCTATCTTCTTCATGCCGGTTATCCTTGCCTCTGGTGCGGTTATTTCCTCCATCAGCTCCAACATGTCCGTTATCGAGGGAACGCGTGGCGAGGAAAGCAGTGCGCTGTTCTCAGCTGGTATGAACTACATCTACACCTTGATGGGTGAGATGCATATCAGCGAGGAGATCATCACCTATATCCGCACGATGATCGATAACATCTTCAATACCATCTGGCTGTCGGGTATTCAGATTCTGTTGTTCCTGGGGGCTTTGCAGACCATCCCCACCTCCTTCTATGAGGCATCGGCCATTGAAGGGGCATCGGGCTGGGTTACGTTCTGGAAGATCACCTTCCCCATCGTTTCCCCCTATATTCTGGTGACGGTTGTTTACACCGCGGTGGACTCCTTCACGGATATGTCGGATCAATCGGTTCTGAAATACATTACCACGGTTACGGCGAGCACCGAGTGGGGTTACGCTTCCGCCATGGCGTGGGTATTCTTCCTGACCATTGCACTTATCTTGGGCCTGCTTATGCTGCTGCTCAACAAGATAGTCTTCTATCAGGTAGATTAAAGGGGGGGAGAGCATATGGCTAAAGTATCACAGAGTCTATCTGCCTTGCGTCAGAATGTACAGGCTTCCGAAAGCCGTTATTTAAGCCAGCATCCCCGCACAGCACGCTTTTTGCGGTATTGGCGCAACCCCAAGCATATCCGCGGCGCTGTCTGGTCGGTTGCCCGCTTTATTCTGTTGCTGGGCCTGTCCTACATCGTGTTATCGCCCATTCTGTTTATGATTTCCATGTCCTTCCGTATGCCGTGGGACAATATGGACCCTTCGGTAGTATGGGTGCCCCGTTCTTTTACGGTGCAGGTCATCAACATCACCGCCCAGGCCATGCATTACGGCAGCGCGTTCCTGGAAACCCTTAAAACCGGCGTGTTTACTGGATGCTTGCAGGTTGTTTCCACCTGTGTCATCGGTTATGGTTTTGCGCGCTTTAAGTTCCCGGGACGTGGCTTGATCTTTACGCTGGTGTTGTTTACGCTGATCGTGCCCATGCAAACGATTATGTCCGGGTACTACATGCTGATGTATTCCTTTAAGCCCTTCGGCATTGGGCCTGGGATCAAGCTGTTGGGTACCTATTGGGCGTTCTGGCTGCCGGCGTTGTGCGGCTTTGGGTTAAGAAGTGCCATCTTTATCTACTTCTATCGCCAGTTCTTCCGTGGGCAACCGCGCGAATTGGAAGAAGCGGCTACCGTTGACGGCTGCGGTTATTTTTCCACCTTTGTTCGCATCATGTTGCCGGGTGCAACCAGCATCATCGTTACGGTGTTCCTGTTTGCCCTGGTATGGCAGTGGAATGATAACTACATGGCTTCCTTCCTGCAGGTTGAAGGAAAAATGACCCTGGCTTTGACGCTGACCTCGC
>JAQXFY010000024.1 GCA_029006015.1 bacterium | reverse complement strand
CCACCTGGAACATGGGCTGGAAGATTACGCTGGACAGCGCAACGCTTGTCAACAAAGGCATGGAACTGATGGAGGCCGTGTGGCTGTTTGGGGTGGGGGAGGAGCAGATCGATGTCATCGTCCATCCGCAGAGCATCCTGCATTCGGCCGTCATGTTTAAGGATGGCTCCATCATAGGACAGATGGGGCTGCCGGATATGCGCCTGCCCATCCAGTATGCGTTGACCTATCCCAAGCGCCTGCCCTGCCCGGTGGAAAAACTGGATTTTACCCGCCTTGCGGACATGAGCTTTGAAGCCCCGGATGAGAAACGGTTCCCCGCCCTGGGCCTGGCGCGTGTGGCCAGCCGCATGGGCGGAACCGCGGGTGCGGTATACAATGCTGCCGGCGAGGTGGCGGCGCACCGCTTTAAGGCGGGGGACATCGGCCTGATGGATATTCCCCGCATCCTGGAGGATGCGCTGCTGCATGCCGAAAATGCACCCATGACGCTGGAAGCTATCGAAAACAGCGATGCCTGGGCCCGGCAGCGGGCGGCGGCGTGGCGCGGATAGAGGCTGCA
This sequence comes from bacterium, assembly GCA_029006015.1. GTDB lineage: Bacteria > Bacillota > Clostridia > Christensenellales > SUG1161 > SUG1161. Next base: position 2,522 of record JAQXFY010000024.1, on the reverse strand, counting down.
TGGCGTGGCTTTTAGGGCCGGGAGCGGCAGCGTGGGGCAGAATCGCTTGGAACGCCGGCTTTTTAGGCGTTTCCCTGCTAAATATATATCCTTCCGCCAGCCGGGCCGGCCGGGGCGGCGGAGCCAATTAAAAAGGGCGCGCAAAGCCAAGGCACGCTTGCCGCGGCTTGGCGGCAAAGGAGGGTTTACATGCAAACAGCTTTGGGCATTATCGTGGGCATTCTGGTGCTGCAATTGATTATCTGCTCGCACGAGCTGGGGCATTTTATTGTGGGTAAAAAGCTGGGTTTTGGTATTGTGGAGTTTTCCATCGGCTTTGGCCCCAAGCTTTTTCAGTGGCGCCGCAAGGAAACGCAATATACCCTGCGCCTGCTGCCTATCGGCGGCTATTGCCGTTTTGTTGGCGAGGATGAGGAGGACGACCGTCCGGATGCCTTCAACAACCAATCGGTACCCCGGCGTATCGCCGTGGCTGCGGCGGGCGGCGTCGCCAATTTGCTGCTGGGGTTGGTGCTGTCCGTTGTGCTGGTGTTTGGCTGGGGCGATCCGGCCATGCAGCGCCCCATGGTGGGTTCCGTTATGGCGGATTCGCCCGCGCAGGCAGGCGGCATGCTGCCCGGGGATTTGATTACCAAAATCGGCGATGCCGATGTGGTGACCATCGATGATATCGATCTGTCCCAGGTGGCGGTGGGCGATGTGCTGGAGTTTACCGTGCGCCGCGATGGGCAGGATGTGGTATTGCCCCTGACCATGGAAATGAATGAGGAGCATCAGCGCATCATGGTGGGCATCACCTTTGCAAACAGTTACATCCGGCCCGGCTTTTTCAAGAGCCTGGCCCGTGCGGGGGAGATAACCTATACCGCCGTGGTGGAAACCATCAAGGCGCTGGGGCATATCTTCAGCGGGCATGTGGAGGAGGTCGGCGGCGTTATTGCGGTGGTGGCCGTCATCGGCCAGGCGGCGGCTACGCCCTTTGGTGCCTTTTTGGTTATCATGTATGGCATTTTGATTACCGCCAACCTGGGGCTGCTCAACCTGCTGCCCCTGCCGGCGCTTGATGGCGGGCGCATCGTGCTGCTGATTGTGGAAGGCATCCGCAAAAAGCCCTTAAAGCGCTCCGTCGAAGGGGCTATCCACGGCATCGGCTTGATCTGTTTTCTGGTGCTGGCGGCTATTTTGGCGGTGTGGGATGTTATCCGCCTGACGGGGGGCTAAAACATGACTTTGCGACAGAATACTCGCCGGGTGATGTGCGGCAGTGTGCCCATTGGCGGCGGCGCACCTATTTCCGTGCAATCCATGCTCAATGCAGCCACGGTGGATACCGCGGCCTGCATCGAACAGGCGGCGCGCCTGAAAAAAGCGGGGTGCGATATTGTGCGTGCCGGCGTACCCAACGAGGAAGCCGCCCGCGCCCTTGGCCCCATTGCCCGCGCCATCGGCATGCCGCTGGTGGCCGATATCCATTATGATTATAGGCTGGCCCTGATTGCCATTGAGCAGGGCGTCAGCAAGCTGCGCCTTAACCCCGGCAACATCGGCAGCAAGCAACGTGTGCGGGAGGTGGCCCGTGCCGCGCAGGCGGCCGGCGTGCCCATCCGCATCGGCGTCAATGCGGGCAGCCTGGAAAAAGAGCTGCTCGACCGCTTTGGCCCAACGCCGGAGGCCATGGCACAAAGCGCGCTTGGCCATGCGCGCCTGCTGGAGGATTGCGGGTTTTACGATATTGTCATCGCCCTTAAAGCCTCCGATGTGGCGCGCACCATGAAAGCTTGCCAGCTGGTGGCCGAGGCGTGCAATTATCCGCTGCATTTGGGCATTACGGAATCGGGCACGCTGACAAGCGGCCTGATTGTATCTAGCGCCGGCCTTGGGGCCATGCTGATGTCCGGCATTGGCGATACCATCCGCTACTCGTTGGCAGCCGATCCGGTGGAGGAGGTGCGCGCCGGGGTCAAGCTGCTGCGCGCGCTGGGGCTTCGCGCGCCCGGGCCGCGTGTGATTGCCTGCCCGACATGCGCCAGGCGCCGCAGCCTGGATGTTTTTGCCCTGGCTGAGGCGGTGGAGCACCACCTGGAGGGCGTCGATGTGCCCATGACGGTGGCGGTGATGGGGTGCGCTGTAAACGGCCCGGGCGAGGCGCGCCAGGCCGATATCGGCGTGGCCGGCGGCGATGGCAAGGGGCTGCTGTTTATGAAGGGCGAAGTTGTCGGCGCCGTGCCCCAGGACAAGGTGCTGCCTGCGCTGCTGGAGGCGGTGGACGCGCTGATCAAGGAAAAATCCCATGGATAGCCGTTGGCATATAAAGGGATAGGGCCGGCTTTGCGGATGCCATGCGGCAGCCGCGGGCCGTATGGGCTGCGCGGATAACCCCGGCCCCTGTAAAGGGCGCCGGAAACAGACAAAAGAGGGGGGATGGACAATGGCGGAGGCCTGGCGGGCATCGCTTGCGGGGCGCATTGAAAATGCGCTGCTGGATAAGCTGGAGCGCATGACGTGCAGCCTGACGGGCGGCG
>JAQXFY010000023.1 GCA_029006015.1 bacterium | reverse complement strand
CGGGAAAAACGGAAGCGGAATGATGGCGCCGGACAGAAATTCCATTACCGATGTTGCCAGTGTGCGGATGCCCAGCGGGGACATGGAATAGAAAACCGAAATATAAATCAGCATGGACATGGCAACCAGTACCAAAAAACCCATCAGCATGGAAACAACAAACAGCAAAAAAGCGCCTGGGCTATGGGAAAGGGAAAGGCCCCATGGCGCAGGGAGAAGTGCCGCCACCAACAGGATGGGCAAGCATCGCAGCGCCGCGCGGGACAGCCGGTTGGCCATGTTGCGGATAAACCACATGCCGTATAGATCGATTGGGCGGCAAAGCTCGTAGGCGATGTGGCCCTGGGTAATGCTGTCAAAAATTTGCGTTTCATAAAACCATGTCATAAACAGGGATAAAAAAGCCTGTTGCAGCCAGATGTAGCTGGACAGCGCTTCAAAGGGCATGGGAAAGGCATCGGGGGCGCTTTTATAGAATGCGCTGAACATCAAAATGGTCAGCGCGCCCCAGAAAAATTGCGTGCAGACGCCGGCCAGCGCGGCTGCGCGGTATTGCAGCCCGTTGATAAAGCGGATACGGAAAAAACAGAAGTACTTTTTCATATCGAAAACGCCTTATACAGGGAGACGACCATATCCTCCGCCGTGGCGCCGGATACCGACAGATCCGCGATATCGGCCTGGGCGGACAGGGCGGCAATGGCGCGGGATACCGGCATCACGGCGGTATCCAGTACCAGCTCGATGTGCCCGGGCAGGCTGCGGGCAACGGCCATGCCCTCCAATGGCCGGATGGCCGGCCCGGTGTAATCGATGGTCAGCGTTTTGTGGGTATCATAGCGGTGCATCAGCTCGTGCAGGGAACCATCCAGCAGGATCCTGCCCTTGCCGATTAACAGGATGCGCTCGGTCAGCGCCTCGATATCCTGCATATCGTGCGTGGTCAGGATAACGGTTGTACCGCGGGAACGGTTGATGGTTTTAATAAACTCCCGCACGGCCACTTTGGATACGGCGTCCAGCCCAATGGTGGGTTCATCCAGAAAGAGGATCCTGGGCCCATGCAGCAGCGAGGCTGCAATTTCGCAGCGCATGCGCTGGCCCAGGCTGAGCTGGCGCGCCGGCGTTCGGATGATCTGGGATAAATCCAGCAGGCTGACCAGCTCATCCAGGTTGCGTTTGTAGGCGGCGGCATCTACTTTGTAGATATCGCGGATAAGTTCGAAGGAATCGATAACCGGTACATCCCACCAAAGCTGGGAACGCTGGCCAAATATCACGCCGATTTCGCGCACATGGGCGGTGCGCTGCTTCCATGGCACGCGCCCGTTGATGATGCAGGTGCCGCTATCGGGCGTTAAAATGCCGCTCATCACCTTGAGCGTGCTGCTTTTGCCCGCGCCGTTGGGGCCGATGTAGCCCACCATTTCGCCATCGGCAATGGAAAAGGAAATATCATCCAGCGCCTGAATGCGGGTATACTCCTTGTGAAACAGGCTTTTGGCCGCCTGCCTGAAGCCGGCATTGCGCCGGGAAACCCGGAATGCTTTGGAAATATGCTCTAACGTAATCATACTGCCCCTCCTGAACAGGCGCGCAAACAGCAAAAAGCGGGGGCAAGGCTATGCCCGCACCATCCATTTTCATCTATCAACGTTGGGTTAAGGGGGAAATATTCTAACATGGATAGCCTATAAAGGCAACCAAGCCTTAAGCGCCTTGCCTTTGCCGGCCGTGTCCCGGATTGCGTTTATATAAAAAATCGGGTAAAATAAGACGATTTGCAACCAACAAGGGGGGCCAAGCATGGCCGATTATCGCACGTGCATCCGCAACTTCTGCATCATCGCCCATATCGATCACGGTAAATCCACCCTGGCCGACCGTTTGCTGGAGCTGACGGGCGCGGTGCAAAAGCGCGATATGGAAGATCAGCTTTTGGATGATATGGAACTTGAGCGGGAACGGGGCATCACCATCAAGGCAAAGGCGGTGCGCATGCCCTATCAGGCGCCCGATGGCAATACCTATATCCTTAATTTGATCGATACCCCGGGGCACGTGGATTTTGCCTATGAAGTTTCGCGCAGCCTGGCCGCATGCGACGGCGCGCTTTTGGTGGTGGATGCCAGCCAGGGCATCGAAGCGCAGACCCTGGCCAACGTCTACCTGGCGCTGGATCATGATCTGGAAATTTTGCCCGTTATCAATAAGATCGATCTGCCTTCCGCCGATCCGGAGGGTACCCGGGAAGCCATCGAGGAAGTCATTGGCTTGGATGCCTCCTACGCGCCCTGCATCTCGGCCAAATCGGGATTGAATGTCGAGCAGGTGCTGGATGCGGTGTTGACCTATATCCCCAGCCCGGAAGGGGACGAGAATGCCCCCCTTCAGGCGCTGATTTTTGATAGCTTTTATGATAACTATAAAGGCGCGCTGTGTTATGTGCGCATCAAAGAGGGAACGGTAAAAACCGGCCAGCGCATCCGCATGATGGCCACGGGAAAGGAATTTGATGTCACCGAAGTTGGCGTCTTCAGCCCGGCGCCTACGCCATGTGACAGCCTCCGCGCGGGGGAGGTGGGATATGTGGCGGCCAGCATCAAATCCATCTCCGATACCCGGGTGGGCGATACCATCACCGGCGTGGAAAACCCGGCTTCCCAGCCGCTGCCCGGTTACCGCAAGGCCAATCCCATGGTCTACTGCGGCATTTATCCGGCCGATGGCGCCCGGTATGATGATCTGCGCCAGGCCCTTGAAAAATTGCAGTTAAACGATGCCTCGCTTTCGTTTGAGGCCGAAACCTCGGTGGCGCTTGGCTTTGGCTTTCGCTGCGGCTTTTTAGGGCTTTTGCATATGGAAATTATTCAGGAGCGCCTGGAACGCGAGTTCGATATGGATTTGGTTACCACCGCGCCCAGCGTAGTCTATAAAATCGTGCGTTTTGATGGCAGCCGCGTGCCCATCGATAACCCCACCAATATGCCGCCTGCCGGGGAGTATCAGGCCATTGAGGAACCCTTTGTGCTGGCCACGCTGATGACCCCGGCCGAATATATCGGCAACATCATGGAGCTGTGCCAGCAAAAACGCGGCGTTTTCCGGGAAATCAAATATCCGCAGCCCGGCCGTGCCCAGGTTATCTATGAGCTGCCTTTAAACGAGATTATCTACGATTTCTTTGATGCGGTAAAATCCAGCACGCGCGGTTATGCTTCCTTTGATTACGAAATGCTGGAATACCGGCAAAGCGACCTGGTGCGGCTGGATATCCTTTTAAATGGCGAGCCGTGCGACGCCCTTTCGACCATCGTACACCGGGATTTCAGCTATGCC
>JAQXFY010000022.1 GCA_029006015.1 bacterium | reverse complement strand
GTCAGATAAATGCTTGCGCTGGCAAAAGGCTCGGCACGCAGTACCAGGCTGCTGGTCGTGCAGCCGGAAGCCACGGACATTTCCGGTTTAACAGGCGAGGAGCCTGTGACAATTTCGACATCCTTATAGTAAAAGTGGATAATTTCACTGGCCGTCCAGCCCTTCTTGGCCATGTATATGGCACCGGTCTGGCTCATCCCGATGCCATGGCCCGGGAAGGCCATCATCAGTTCAAAACCCTTTTCCTGTTCGGTCAGCAGCAGCATTTTATAATTATTGTAGACTTGGCCAAAGGTATCCTTCAGCCCGCCGGTGGAACGCAGCTCCAGCGTCACGGTGACATCGGCCGTTTGCTCCGTTGCTTCCTTTTGCTCCGTTGCTTCCGTTTCTTCCGCCTCGTCCGTTTCTTCCGCCTTTTCCACCGTGCGGGCAACGGTAAAGGTAACATCGGCCTTTGTAAAGCGGCGGTCCGTCAGATATTTGGTATAGGGGGTGTGCAGCAGGATGGCCTTGGTGCCGGTAATGCGCCATTCGGGGGCCCCTTCGGCCGTCCAATCCTCATCCAGGGCTGCCGCCACCTTGGGGGTAACATATGTAAGCAGCGCGGGCAGCATGGTGGTATCGGCCGTAGCCCCATCGATAACCTTGGGGAAAACCAGCGTTTTACGGTAAAGCTGATTGGGGTCTGCCGCCACATCATAGGGATCTTCCTTATATTGGGTATAGGGCAGTTCCCTTCCATACATACCATAGTTGGTTTCCGTCCATCCGCCGTTGGAGGAGGAATAGTACCCCAGCGCCACATCGCCGTTGTAGGTGATAATCTGCCCTGCCGTTTCCTCAATGGCCGCCTTGGAGTTGGGCGTATCCGAGGAAATGCCGCGGTAAGCCTGGTAACTGGTGCTATCATCCAAATCATAATCCGCCTGGGCATAATACTTCATGGTATAAATGGCATAGCTGCGCGAACAGATGGCCTGCGCCTTCAGCGCCTCCTTGGGGGAGCTTTCCCCGATTTCGGCCGCCACCACGCCGCGAAGATATTCTTCCATGTAGACATGGGTTACCACATGCAGTTTGCCGGATTCATTAATGGATACCACCAAATTACCCGGATAATTGCGCCAGCCAATGCCAGGCACATTGATAGCGATGGTATTGGCATAATCGGGCAAGGTGGAAGCATATTGGCGAAAAATGGCGCGCGTGCCCAGATCCAGCGTCTGCCCGCCGCCCTGCAGCACCAGCTTGCCGGATTGCACACTTAAGGTATAACTATCCTTTTTGACAAAAGCCGATTGGCCATCGATGGCATAATCCCCCTGCACGCGCAGGCTGATGGAATCCGATTGGGATAAAGATTTAAGCCAAACCCGGATGACACTGTAATCACGATCCGCCCCAACAGCAGCGGGCGTCCACAAACAACCCACCACAACCAGCATCAGCGCCAATGTAAAAACAAGTGCGCGACGCAGTTTTTTCATGCTTATAAATCCTCCTTGTAAGCCCCGGACATTCAATGGAGTACTAAAAAAGAAGCTTCCTAGCCTATCAAATGTACCTATTGTTAGTTCATAATGCCACACAAAGCCCCAAATTTCAACCATTTTCACGGACTTTTCATGCACCGGCGACACGCTTTTTTGGTTGCTGCACATGGGATGGAAGGGTATAATATAGAAAACATATTTAAAAGTGCAAACGGAAGGGAAGTCAGGCCTCTGGAAACCTTGTTGCCACTATACTCGGGCTCCTCGGGAAACTGTACGCTGGTTTCGCTGGAGGAAGGCTATGTGCTGGTGGATTGCGGCGTCAGCGCCCGCCAGTGTATGGCCCAGCTGCGTCTGCTGGGCATTGAAGCCAATCAGCTGTCCGGCATCCTGATTACGCATGACCATGGCGATCATCTGCGCGGGGTTCCTACGCTGGCCCACCGCGCCAAGGTGCCCGTATATGCCACGCCTGCCACCCTGGCTACGCTGGATCGCTTTCTGGGCCACCCCATCGACGTGCATCCCATAACGCCCGGCAAGCCTTTTTGCCTGGCCGGGGCGACCATTCGCCCCTTTGCCCTTCCGCACGATGCCATAGGCACGGTGGGCTATCGCATCGACACCCCCCGAGAATCCGTTGCCGTGGCTACCGATCTGGGCCACATGCCCGAAGGCGTATTGGACATGCTATGTGGGTGCAGCCGCATTTTGCTGGAGTTTAACCACGATATCGATCTTTTAAAAAGCGGCCCTTATCCCCGTTTTTTAAAAGCCCGCATCGCTTCCAGCCATGGCCACCTCAGCAATGCCGATGCCGCCCAGGCCCTATGCACCCTGGCCGAAAACGGCCTGACATGCTGTTTTTTAGGCCACTTATCGCAGGAAAACAACACCCCGCAGCGCGCGATAAGCGAGGCCGAGATGGCCTTGCTCAAAGCCGGCTTTGACCCCGGCCGCGTACGCCTGATTGCCGCCCGCCCGGACGGCCCGCCCGATATGGCCGCGCCCCCGGAGCAACTAAACATGGAGGTTTTCTTTGATGAGAACATCAATTGAAGATTTTTTGCAGCAAAATCTGCTGGAGATGACGCGCGATGTGGTGGCCTTGTGCCGCATTCCCAGCGTGGAAGGCCCGGCTATGCCGGATGCCCCCTTTGGCACCGAAGTGCGCCGTGCCTTGGACCGGGCGCTTTCTATCTCCTCCCGGTTGGGGCTGCGCACGGTTTGCGATCAGGGATATGCCGGCCACGCCGAATACGGGCCGGAGGGCGATCCCCTGGCGGTGCTCGTCCACCTGGATGTGGTACCGGCCAATGCCGCGGATTGGACCTGCCCGCCTTTTGATCCCGTCCTGCGCGCGGGAACGCTGTATGCGCGCGGCGTTGTCGATAACAAGGGCCCCGCGGTAGCCGCCCTGTATGCGGTAGCCGCCGTTAAAAACACCAACATCCAGCTCAAGCGGCCGGTGCGCGTCATCTTTGGCTGCGATGAAGAATCGGGCTGGCAGGACATGGCGCATTATAAAGCCCACATTGGCCTGCCGCGGGAAGGTTTTTCGCCCGATGCCTCGTTCCCCGTCATTAACGCGGAAAAAGGCATCGCCTGGATTTCGCTGGATTTTGACGGCCTGCCTGATCCCAACCTGATCGCCCTGTGGGCGGGCGAGCGCCCCAACATGGTGCCCGATACCGCCTACGCCCAGTTCCGCCTGCCGCTTTCGGAGGATGTGCTGGCAGCGGCACGCAAGTATGGCCTGTCCGTCCAGCAGGATGAGGCAGGCACCAAGTTGACGGCAACCGGGGTCGGCGCGCATGGCTCCCGGCCGGAGGAAGGAAAAAACGCCGCCGTCAAGTTAATGGCTTTTTTGCATACCCATCACCTGTTATCCGGCGCCCCCGCCGCCATGGCTGCCGCCTGCGTGGATGTGCTGGCCGATCCCACGGGCAAGGCTGCCGGCATCGCCTGCTGCGACCAGGCTTCCGGGGCACTGACGCTAAACCTGGGCACGCTGCGCGCCGATAAAAGCGGCTGCACCGCCCAGCTGGACGTGCGTTATCCCGTTACCCACACGCTGGAGGAAGTGCTTACCGGCCTGGGGGCTGCGCTTCAGGGCTGCACCCTGACGCCGGGGCATTGCCAAAACCCGCTTTATGTGCCCGCGGATGATCCCCTGGTTGCCACGCTGCTGGATATCTATAATACCCATACCGGCAGCCACGAAGGGCCCATCTCCATCGGCGGCGGCACCTATGCACGCGCGCTGGAGCACGGCGTCGCTTTCGGGCCGCTGCCTGCGGACTGCCCGGATACCGCCCACCAGGCCGATGAATGCATTACGCAATCCCAGCTGTTGACCATGGCCATTATCTTTGCCAAGGCCATCCTGCAGCTTTGCGCCTGAAAAGCGTATTCTTCCGCCCCCATTTGCTTATCAGGGCCAGGCACAGATTATCCTGTGTGCCTGGCCCTGTCATATTGCCCCATTTTTATTCCCCTATTGTCAACGGCGCAGGGAAGCGGCTATTCCACCCCCATCTTTTTAAAAAAGTTCTCCGTGGAGATGCCGCTGGGCCGGTTATAGCGTTTTAAGCGATACAACGAGCTGCCGCGATCGATATAATTAGGCCCCTCCACACAGGATAACGTGGCCTCAAACCCCATGCTATGCAGGATATCATCCGTTTGGGTGGAGGTGCTTCCAAAGGGATAGGTAAACGTATTGGGGGTATAACCGATGTTGTTTTGCAAAAGGGTTTGCAGGCGGCCGATATCTTCCTCCAGCACATGGGTATAGGTGGAAATATCCTCGCCCCTTTTCTTGGCGGCGCCGTTGCGGCCGGCATTGGTATGCAGGTTATAGGAATGGTTTTGCACCTCGATAAGGCCGCTATCCATCATCTCTTTAAGCTGTGTCCACGTCAGGTGGGAATAATACGCGCTGGGATGCTCCTCCGTCTGCGCGGCATCGCTCATCTTCCCGATAATGGAAATAACCGCCCGGTACCCATACTGTTTAAGCAGCGGATAGGCATATACATAATTGTTATAATACCCATCATCAAAGGTTAGCACGATCGGCTTCTGGGGCAATTCGCCGCGGCCGTTGACATAATCGATCAGCTCGCTCATCGTTACGCTCTGGTAGCCCCGCTCGGCCAGATAAGCCAGATCCGCCGCCAGCGTATCCGGCGACAGCACGTATTTTCCCAGGCGTTTTTGATCCTTTAGCACGCTATGATACATCACAATGGGCACCCGTACCCCCTCCGGCACGGTAGCGGCGCGCCCGCTCAATCCCACCGCCAGGGCAATACAGGTAAGCCCCACGGACATTACCGCCAAAGCCAGCAATTTAACCCTGCGCGGGTGCGCAAAGCGAAAACAAGTTGCCAAAGGTATACCCCATTTCCTTCCATTTTCCAATCAATTCATCCAGCACCTGGGCATTGGTAGCGGAAGTGCTGTGCAGCAGCACGACCGCGCCCGGGTGAATGCGGCCGGTCAATTTTTCCAGGGCAGTCTCCCGGCTGGGCTGATTGTTGACATCCCAATCGGCATAGGCCAAGCTCCAAAAAATCGTCGTGTAACCCAGCTCGCTGGCCTGATCGAGGTTGGCCGGCAGGTATTTGCCTTGCGGGGGGCGGTAAAATTTAGCCATCGGAGCGCCGATAACCCCTTCGTACAGGCTTTCCAAATCGGTCAACTCCTTGGCAAAGGCCGTTTTATCGCTGATGGAAGCCAGGTTGGGGTGCGTCATGGTGTGGTTGCCCACCACATGCCCTTCGGCCACCATGCGTTTGACCAGATCGGGCTGTGTTTTTACATAATGGCCCACCAGAAAAAAAGCCGCCTGAACCTCGTGCTTTTTAAGCGTATCTAAAATGGAGGCGGTATAACCATTTTCGTAGCCGGCATCAAAGGTTAAATAAATCACCTTTTCCTGCCCACCCCCGATATAGTAGGCATTGTGCTGGCGCAGCTCCTCCTTTGTAGCATTTCCCGTAGGCTGCTGCCCCTCCGCACCAAAGGATAATCCCCAATCGGTGCCCATCTTGGCCGCAGATGTAGCCGCCAGATGGCTGCATCGCGCCAGGCTAAGCAGGACGGCCAGCAGAATCATCGCCAATGCGCCGATACCGATGGACAAAACCTGTCTGCGCTTTACCACCATCATCACCGCAGCATCCCTCCTTCAACCTTGCTAGAAGGTATGCAGCAGGCGCTGTTTCCATGTCAAAAAACAACTCCATAATAAGAAGCCTGCCCGGGCGCGGCCGCAAGGCTTATGGTTTTGCCCATCTATTCAAAACCCAACCGCAGCTTCCCCCCCAACCAAAGGCTGTCCCTTTGTTTCTGCCAAGGATAACATCCGCTTTGGCAAGCCGGCACGCCACCCTGCAAAGCCGTTCCACCGCCGCCAGCCCTTTCTCGCGCCCTCGGGGCCAGGGCATTTCCGCCCCGCGCCGAAAAACATCCTATTGATGCCCTTTCCTCAGCGCTGATGGCAGGCAGGCGTTATCCCGTATCCGTGTGCGCCATTATTTTTCCGCTGCGCCACCGCTTAAAGGCCCGCCATAACCAAAAACAAAAAAGGCGCGGGAAAACTCCCGCGCCTTTCGAAAGGGTTTGCTTATTCGTAGATCTTACCGACAACGCCGGCGCCAACCGTGCGGCCACCCTCGCGGATAGCAAAGCGCAGGCCTTCTTCAACCGCAATCGGCGTAATCAGTTCAACCGTCATGTCCACGTTGTCGCCAGGCATGACCATTTCCACTTCGTCCGGCAGGCTGATCGTCCCCGTCACGTCCGTCGTGCGGAAATAGAACTGCGGGCGATACCCCTTGAAG
>JAQXFY010000021.1 GCA_029006015.1 bacterium | reverse complement strand
TCATCCAGCACCAGCACGCGGGCCCCGCGATAGATGGCCTTTAAAATTTCCACCCGCTGCTGCTCGCCTACGGACAGCTGCCACACCGCTGCATCGGGGTCTACCTCCAGGCCGTTTTGCTCCGACAGCCTGGCAATATCCCGGCGCACACGGGCCTTGGAATAAAACGCCGGCAGCTTATCGCTGCCCAGGATCAGGTTTTCGGCCACGGAAAAGGCCTCCACCAGGCGGAAATGCTGGTGGATCATCCAGATTCCCGAGCGGATGGCATCGCGCGGGGAATGCAGCACCAACGGCTGATCCCGCAAAAAAATCTCGCCCTCATCCGGCTTGTAAATGCCGGAGAGGATGTTCATCAGCGTCGATTTTCCGGCGCCATTTTCCCCCAGCAGCGCATGGATTTCCCCTTCCTGTACATCCAGGGATACATTATCGTTGGCCACAACGCCCGGGAAGCGTTTGGTAATGCCTTGCATGCGTATGACAGACGCCACGCCACCCCATCCTTCCGGAATAAATATGCTGTACAACCGCCCATGCCGGGCCGGTGAAAGCAAACAATGCGCCTGCCCCATCAGGCGCAAAGAACAACCAGATAATTGTCATTATACCATAATTCGTCCCCGGCGAACAGGCGCGCAGCCCCGGGTTTATGCCCATAACCCAGCCTTTTTTGTTTTCCGATTATTGCCGGATATGCCCCCAAAGGGCACCCATCCGCCGCCGATAATATGCTCTGCCTGCCAAGGCACCATTGCATACAAAAAAGGCGGGGACATAAGCCCCCGCCCATTGCATGTGACCTTACTTCACTTCGCCGATTACGCCTTCGACCAGCCACATCATGCCCCAGATTTCGTCATCGCTCATCTTGGTGCCCTCAGCCACGACAACCTTGCCGGTCTGATCCTTGATGGGGCCCCAGAAGACATCCCATTCGCCCTTTTCGATCTTAGCCTTTTCGGCCGCAATCAGCGTTTTGGTTTCTTCGGAGACGGAAGCGCCATACTCGCCCAGGCCGACGATGCCATCGGACATGGGCAGCCAGAAGGCTTCATTGCCCTTGAAGGTGCCATCCATGACGGACTGAACCGCCTTGGTGTAGTAGACGCCCCAATCCCAGGTGGGGGTGGTCAGGTAGCCTTCCTCGTTATACTGCAACATGGAGTTGTTGTAGCCGACGGAATAGGCGCCCTTTTCCTTGGCGGCGATAACCGCCTGCGCGGAATCCTGATGCTGGCCCAGCACATCGCAGCCGCCTTCCAGCAGCGCTTTGGCAGCCTGGTATTCCTTGTTTTCATCATACCAGGTGTTGGTCCATACCACCTGCACCTGCGCATCGGGGTTGACCGAGCGCACACCCAGGGTGAACGCATTCAAGCCACGGATAACCTCCGGAATGGGGAACGCCGCAACATAGCCGATCTTGTTGGTCTTGGTCGCCTTGCCCGCCGCGATACCGGACAGGTAACGGGCCTGGTACATACGGCCAAAATAGCGGTCCATATTGGTGGTGGTGATGCTGCCGGAGCAGTGCGCAAAGTACAGATCCGGGTTTTCCTCCGCCATAACCTTGGTGGTTTCGCCATAACCAAAGCTGGTGGTGAAAATCATTTTGCAGCCGGCATCGATCAGGCTCTGGATAGCCGCACGCGTTGCCGCCGGATCGTCATCCTTAACATTCTCGATGTAAGGAGCGTCTTCCTCGGACAGGTTGAGGTTTTTCATCATTTCCAGGCGGCCGTTGTTATGCGCCTGGGTGTAGCCGCCGTCATCGACGGGCCCGATGTACACGAAGCCCACTTTAAGATCGGACTTCTTGTTGCCGCAGGCGCTCATCCCGATGCCCATAACCGCCAGCAAAGCGGCCAGCATCAGCGCGATTACGCTTTTGCGATTGAACATGCCACATACCCCTTCTCTTTTGTTTTGCACTTATCACGCCAGCCGTCAGTGGCAGGCGATTGTGCCGTCCTCACCCAGGCAATCGATGGTTAAAAGCGATTCCACGCGCAGCCCTGCGCCCCGCAGCTTATCCCCACCCGGCTGAAAGCCCTTTTCGATGATGACCCCGATGCCGGCGCACACCGCGCCAGCCTGGTCAATCAGGGAAACCAGCGCCCCGGCCGCCTCGCCCATGGCCAAAAAATCATCGATAACCAGCACACGCTCGCCGGGGGCAATATACTCCTTGGCGCAGGTCAGCTGGTTATCATTGCCCTTGGTATAAGAATGCGCGCGGGCCGCATACACCTCGCCCGGCACGTTGCTGGAGCGCGCCTTTTTGGCAAATACAACGGGCACCCCCAAATACAGCCCGGCAAAGATAGCCGGAGCGATACCGGAAGCTTCCACCGTCAGCACACGGGTAACATGGCTATCGGCAAACCGGGCAGCAAATTCCCGCCCGATATCCCGCATCAGCACGGGATCCATCTGGTGGTTTAAAAAGCTGTCCACCTTCAGAATGCCGCCGGGCAGAACCTTGCCATCGCGAAGAACCCGGTTTTTAAGCGCTTCCACAGCCGCACATCCTCCAAGAAAAAATACCTGTTTATTCTACACAAACCGCCCGCACATTGCAAGCGCTCAGTCCATTTTCATTTTGGCCGCGCGCGGATGTGCCTTATCGGCAAAACCGACGGACAGCGCCTTTTTGGGGCAGGCAGGCACGCACAGTCCGCAGCCGGCGCAGATATCCTCATCCACCAGATGCAGCTGGCCGGGCACGCCGGAGATCGCCTGGTTGGGGCAGGTCTGCTTGCAGGCCTCGCACCCATCGCATATCCGTTCATCGATCATGGCGTGGCCCTGGGCCTCGCGCATAAAACGGATGGCGCCCGTCGGACATTTGCTGGCGCACTGGCCGCAATGGCGGCATTTATCATAATCGATCCTGGGCAGATTGCCCTCCAGCTTTAAAGCATCAAACTTACAGGCGCGCGCGCACAAACCGCAGCCGATACAGCCGCTGCGGCATTTATCGCGCACCTCCACGCCCTTTTCAATGGCCTGGCAGGCCACACGCACGGGCTGATCAAAGGGCACCATGGCGATCACGCCCTTGGGGCACGCCTGAACACAGGTGCCGCAGCCCGTACACCGGGTACGGTCCACCTCCGCAACGCCATTCTTACCGATGTGGATGGCGCCAAACGGGCAGGCGGCCACACAGGTGCCCAGCCCCAGGCAGCCATGTTTGCAGGCTTTAAACCCATCGTTGAGCCGCGCGGCCGATGCACAATCGGCCAGGCCCTGGTATACAAACAGCCCCTTGGCCTCATGCCGGCCGCCCCGGCAGGCAACAAAAGCCGTTTTGCGTTTGCCGGGCGTAAATTCCATTCCCAACAGCGCGGCGATTTGCCTGGCATTGTCCTGCGAGGTAACCGCGCAGCCCGATACCGGCACTTCGCCCGCAACCAGGGCCTTGGCAAAGGCATCGCAGCCCGCCTTGCCGCACCCCCCGCAGTTGGCGCCGGGCAACAGCGCACGCACGGCCTCCACCCGCTCGTCCACGGGCACATGCAGCTTTTTGGCCGCGATAATCAGCACAATGCCAAAGAACAAGCCCAGCCCGCCCAATATGGCGGCGGGAAGGGCGATGGCCTGTAAAAATTCCATGTGTACGCAGCCCCCTTAGCGGATCAGCCCCTGGAAGCCCAGGAAAGCAATGGACATCAGCCCCGCGGTGATGAGGGCAAGTGGGAAGCCCTTGAGCCATTGCGGGATGGGTGCGGTTTCCAGTTGCTCGCGGATGCCGGCAAACAGCACGATGCCCAGCATAAAGCCAAGGCCGCCGCCCAAGCCGCTGAAAAGCGTCTGCAGCAGGTTATAGCCCGATTGGATGTTGAGGATGGCCACGCCCAGCACCGCGCAGTTGGTGGTAATAAGCGGCAAATACACCCCCAGGGAGGTATACAGCCCCGGGCTGGTTTTTTTGATGACCATTTCGACAAACTGCACCAGCGCGGCAATAACCAAAATAAAGGCAAGCGTTTGCAGGTACTGCACATGGAGAAGGTCCAGCACATAATGCTGGATCAGCCACGTGACCACGCTGGCCAGGCCCATAACAAAGGTAACCGCCAGCCCCATGCCCATGGCGGTATCCAGCTTTTTCGATACCCCCAAAAAGGGGCAGATGCCCAGGAATTTAACCAGCACAAAGTTATTGACCAGGATGGTCGACAGCAGGATGGCGCCAATGCTCATGCCTTGTCCCCTCCCCTGACGATCAACTTATTGACAAGGGCCATAACAAGGCCCAGCGTGATAAACCCGCCCGGCGCCATGGACATCAGCAGCGCCGGCTGGCTAAGGCCCACCTGGATGCCAAACAGCGTGCCCTGGCCCAAGATCTCGCGCACGGAGGCCACCAGCACCAGGGCCACCGTAAACCCAAGCCCCATGCCGATGCCGTCTAAAAAGGCCTCCCCCGGGGTATGCTTGGAGGCAAAGGCCTCCGCCCGGCCCAGGATAATGCAGTTGACCACAATGAGCGGCAGGTAAATACCAAGGGATGCATACAGCGAAGGCACAAACGCCTGAAGCAGCATCTGTACAATGGTAGAAAAGGAAGCGATGACCACGATATAGGCCGGGATACGCACGTTATCGGGAATAAAGTTGCGCAAAAGCGATACGATATAATTGCTGCACGTCAGCACAAACAACACCGATATGCCCATGCCAAGGCCATTGATGGCCGCGGTGGTGACCGCCAGCGTCGGGCACATGCCCAGCACCAGGCGGAACGTCGGGTTTTCGGTAACCAGGCCGTTATATAAAATTTTTCCCGCCTTGTTCACGAGGCCGCACCCCCCATAACAAAATCAAACGCCTCGCCGGCGGCGGATATGGCCGCACGCACGGCGGTGGAGGTAATGGTAGCGCCGGTGATGCCGTCCGCCCCGGTAATGTCACCGGGTGCGCGGCCAAACAGCGTTTTTAAAAAGCTTTCCTCCAGCGCGCGGGTACCGATGCCCTTGGTTTCGCTGTTGGTGCCCGCGGCGATGCCGGTTACCTTTTTATCCATATCCAGCCCGATGGTCAGCGTAATATCGCCGCCATAGCCCACGGCGGTTAAAAAGACAACCACGCCCACCGGCCTGCCCCCTTCCGTGGCCGTATACACGTCCGTCACCTTGGCCTTGGAGGAAGCCAGGGCCAGCCCGGCGGCATCCTGCTGGGCATAATCGGCGCCCGGCATCACCTGCTCCATGGCCTGGGCAGCCCACTTTTCCTCCTGTTGGCGGATGGGGCCCGCCGTTACGGCGTTGACCGCGCCAAGCAGCAAGCCTGCAATCAAGGTGATAATCGTCAGGCGGACGGCCCCGCCGAAGCCTTGCTTGTTATTTTGCATGGGCCTTTTTCCCTCCCCCAAAGGGCCGCGTAAACGAAAAACGGTTGATCAGCGGCACGCACAGGTTCATCAGTAAAATAGCAAAGCTTACCCCCTCCGGGTAACCGCCCCGGACGCGGATCAGCGCCGTTAAAAGCCCGCAGCCCAGGCCAAAGATGATATGGCCCATCGGGTTTTCCGGGGATGTAACATAATCCGTAGCCATGTAGATGCTGCCCAGCATCAGCCCGCCGGACAGCATCATCATATCCAGCGGCGCGGTATTGCCAAACAGCCTGTCAAACAGCGCATAGCTTACAAGAAAGGTTACCGGGATGCGCCAGTCAATGACGCGGCGCACCATCAGGTAAACCCCGCCGGCAATCAGCAGGAGGGCGCAGCCCTCCCCAATGCAGCCGCCCGTCGCCCCGATGGCCAGGCGCCACAGGGCGGCCAAATGCTCCCCCGCGCCATCAAAGGCACCGGCCAGGGCGCCCGATTTAAACAGCACCAGCGGCGTGGCCGAGGTAAAGGCATCCACCCCGCCGGCGGATACCGGGAAGGGCGGGAAATTGGTCATAATGGCCGGCCAGGAAGCCAGCAAAAACGCGCGTGCCGCCAGCGCAGGGTTTAAAAAGTTAAAGCCCAGCCCGCCAAACAGCTGCTTGCCCAGCACAATGGCAAACACGCTGCCCAGCACCGCCACCCACATGGGCGCCGTTGGGGGCAGGTTCATACCGATCAGCAGGCCGGTGACCGCCGCCGATAAATCGGATATGGTGATGCGGCGCCCCATCGCCTTTTGCATCAGTGCTTCCGCCGCCACGGCGGAGATAACGGCAAACACAAGCAGCAGCAGCGGCCGTGCAGCCTCAAAGCCGCTTGTGCGCAGCGGCCCCTGGATAATGGCACCCGCGATGGCCGCAGGGGCAAGGGCGATCAGCACATCGCGCATAATGGCCGCCGTTCCCCGCGGGCTGCGAATATGCGGGGAGGCGGATACAAGATAGGATGGCATGGCACTTCCCCCTACTTTTTGTTTTGCGCCAGGATGGCCGCTTTGGCCAGGCGAATGCCCTGCACCAATGGGCGGTGCGCCGGGCAGATGTACGCGCAGCAGCCGCATTCCATACAGCCCTGCGCACTTAGCTTTTTGGCTTTTTCCAGGTTACCGGTGCGCTGGGCATCGTAAATGCTGGAGGGGTTCAATCGCATGGGACAGGCACGCAGGCACATCCCGCAGCGGATGCAGGCGCTTTCCTCGGGCAGCCAGGCCTCCCTTTCGCCAAAGGCCAGAAGGCCCGACGTCGCCTTGACGACAGGGACCGTGATATCATACTGCGCAAAGCCCATCATGGGCCCGCCGGACAGGATTTTGCGGGGTTCCTCCGAAAAACCGCCGCATGCGGCAAACACATCGCCAATCGGCGTGCCCACCCGCACGCGCAGGTTATCGGGCTGGCGCACCGCCGTGCCGGAAACCGTCACCACGCGCTCATCACAGGCCGTGCCGCGCAGCGCGGCGCACAAGGCCGCCATCGTGCCGGTATTGCACACCACCACGCCGACATCCAGCGGCAGCCCGCCCATGGGCACCACCCGGCCCAGCGCCGCATAAATCACCTGTTTTTCGGCGCCCTGCGGGTACCTGACGCGCAGCGGCAGCACGGAAATATCCCCATAAGGCCTCGTCGCCTGCTGCAGGCTTGCAATGGCATCGGGCTTGTTTTTTTCGATGGCGATGATGCCGTTTTTTGCCCCCAGCGCCTTCATGGCCGCGCGCAAGCCGCATACCACATCGCCGGCCTGTTCCACCAGGGTACGGTGATCGCATGTCAGATAAGGCTCGCACTCCGCACCGTTGATGATAACGGTATCCACCTGTTTGCCCGGCGGGGGGGACAGCTTGACCGCCAGCGGAAAGGACGCCCCGCCCATGCCGACCAGCCCCGCCCCGCGCGCAGCGGCAATGATTTCCTGCGGGGTAAGCTGCTCCACAGCGCCCGTTTTCCAATCACACGGGGCTGCTTCATCCAAAAAATCATTTTGTATAACCACGCAGGAGCATACCCGGCCGGATAGCTGCTGCATGGGCTGGATGGACACAACCGTGCCCGAAACCGAAGCATGTACAGGCGCACCCAGCGCCCCCTCCGGCGGCCGGCCGATGACCTGGTGGCGCAGCACACGCTCCCCCACCTGCACCGTGGCGGTGCACGGCGCCCCGATATGCTGGGATAAAGGGATATAAACAGTAGCGGGCGCCGCCATCGCACGGATGGGGCGCCTGTTGGTTAACGGTTTTCCTTCTTCCAGCGAGGCAAGCGGATGGACACCGCCTGCAAAGCGGCGCGCAAACAATGACAAATGCCCGTTCCCCCTCCCGCGGCAAGGGCACCATTTTCAAGTAAAATGCCGCCCTTTTTGGCGCAGCCAAATGATTTTTATAGTATATCACAGCCCCTGTTTGCGAACAAGATACCCTTTGGGTTGATATGCCCATATCCATAAACAGGCAACCTTTGGCTTGTTAAAAACCGCGGCCCCAACAGGCAGCGCTTCCGGGGCCAAGGGGCATGCCCCAGCTGTACCGGCACAGGGCTTGATCCTGCCGGGCTTGCCGCCTATGGCATCCTACGCCAGGAAAGCGCCGCCTATTCCCACCCGCCAATCTGCACTTTGCGCATCCAAACATACCGCCCACAAAACAGGGCGCACGCCTGCGTGCGCCCCTGCCCAATGGGAACAACCTATTTTATGCTGGCGGATCATCCCCCCGCCGGGTTTTTGCATGCTGTTTTGCGGCTTTACCATCGTTGCTTTTGCCGGCAACGCCCTGCCCCGGCCCGGGTTGTTTAAAGTAAAGCACCATCGCCCGAATGCCCAACAGGATCAGAAAAACGCCAAATCCCCTGCCCAGCCATTTAACATCAATATAGCCGGCTGCCCAGGCCCCTGCCGCCGCGCCCGCAAGCCCGCAAACGGCCGTGGATTTAACCGCCTTCCAATCGA
>JAQXFY010000020.1 GCA_029006015.1 bacterium | reverse complement strand
ATGTTTGCTGGGCTATCACATTTTTACAATTTTAATATTTTACAATATTAAAATTAACCACATCCCCCGGCTTGACGCATTTTTCGCTTTCAATAAGCACATAATGCCACCACTCGACCTCATCCTCGCCGCCAAAATGATGTTGCATATCAACAGTTACCGCCTTACCGACGCGGCTGATATTTTTCATCCGATAACCAAAACTAGTCACACCCTTTAGGCTAACCACAAAAAGGTCGCGCCATTTAAAGTAATCCTTATAGTAATACTTCAGCATATTATCGGAAAAGCTGGCCACGCCTTTGTTGGAATATTGTTGATCAAATAATAGATCTTCTTTTCTGGCGGCTTCATAATTTTCCATTTCCCGCGAAACAAAATCCTTCAATTCCTCCATAGAGGATATGAACACAGGGGCCACCTCCTGGGCATGGTAACCGCCCTCAACTACCCGCGTTGAAAACGCATAAAAAGCAGGCGTGGGTCCCGGGGTAGGAGAAGGCTGAGGCGTAGCTTCCGGCGTGGCTTCAGGGGTTGTCTCCGGCATAGGGCTGCCTTCCAACTTGCCACAGCCCCCCATAAACAGCTGCAAAACCAGCAACATCACTGCGATAACAGACAAATACTTTTTCATGCTAAGCATACCTCTCACTTCCTGGATAATTCCGTTTTCTCACAGATGCCCCCTGTCCGAAGGCAAGGGGGACCTACTTGCCACTTACCACCAAGCCAGGGCGATGGAATCCTGCGATTCGGTTCCACTAATGCGCGTCACCTTAATGGTATATGTGCCCGATACCGTCGGCTTAAACTGCACAATTTCCACGTTACCACGACGCTGGGTAGAGGATGCAACCAATGTTCCATTGGGTGCATACACCTGCAAATCCAAATCGCTCAATGTTGGATTGGTAAGGATTGGCCCCGTGGTGTGGGAACCGGTAATTTTATTGCGTTTGCTCCATACCAATGCCACCCGCGCAGAGGATGCGGACGAACTGAACGTAACCGTTTTGGTATAAGGGAAGCTGGTAGAGGCTACAAGTGCCTGCGTATACATACCGTTGGACAACGTGTAGCGTGCATTTTTGGCATCCACCTTGCCTACGCCCTGCTTATCATCCATTTGGGAAGTGCCGGATAGCGGAACAAAAGCCGGGCTATCCAGCTTATCCCATGCGCTGGCCAACAGGATGGCTTTCATCGCCCGCTGCTGCGCCGCCAGGGCTGGGGTACAGCTGATCAGTTGTGCCATAATGCCTGAAACCATAGCGGCGGATAAGCTAGTGCCCATCAGCATTTCATCAATACCAATAACATTCACGGTTTCTCCAGGTGCAACCAGATCTGGTTTTTGTGCAAGCCCCGCATTTTCAACATAACTGGAAAGATTTGAAAGCGTCGTAACAAAATCCGTATAAGGGGTAATTGTTTTATTGTTCACCTTATAAGCGCCAACAGTCACAATGTTATACGCCATTCCAGGAGAGGAAATTCTACCCGTTTGATCACCATACGTCCCCCCATTATTTCCCGCCGATTTAACAAAATGCACATCGTGCTGCATGGCAATGTGATCTACCCATTGACACACAGCATCATATCCGCCACTGACAGTAGCAGCTTGCTTCATTCCTGCACTCATATTAATGACGTTAACAGGTGGCTGGGTTTGTGCCAACAACCATTCCACACGCTGATAGAAGTCGTGAAAGTTTTGAGCATACTCATCCATTGCTGTTGAATATAGTGTTGCATCGGGTGCACACCCATAAACTTGCCCCACCAATATGGCTGCTATCGCGGAAGCGTGTATGCTCTCCGTTTGAATCCCAGAAGGATCTTTTGTGATAGCTACACCGGTAAGCTCCGTCGTATGGCTTTGGTTTGGCAGATGTATTTCAATCTGTCCTATACCTACCCCTGCGCCTTTGTTGCCAAAGGTATCCCGAATATATTTGGACCGAGTTTCCTGACAATATTGCGGCATTTCATCGCTAATTTCAACCTCATAATTATATTCAATTTTATTCACACCTCTGGTTGCTTCCAGCACCTCCAGTTGGGCTTTGTTCATATCCAAGAAGCACACCGGCGAAAACTTGCTGATGTAGGTAACCACCGGTGCCGTTTCCTTAACAGCCAGAGAAGCGGGCAGTTTTTTCGCAAAATTTCGCAAGCTTTCCTCATTTTTTTGCGCATACATTTGCTGATATATCTGACGCTTATGGCTGATTGCCGATTGCACCTCCTCCATGGTCAAATCGCTACCACCGCCATTTTGCATCAAAAGGTAGTTGGCACAATCCTGCGGATACCGCTCAGCAAAGACTTCATACATTTCATCATCGTTAATGCCATCAAACTCCACGCAAACGGGAATGCGCTCTTCATCCGAGGCCAGAGACACCTTCTGCGCCAGATAATTGGTTTTCTTGCCAACCAACTGCTCCTGCCCGGCGGCAGAAGCCAATTCCTCGCTCCCTACAGCAGAAAGACTAAATGGCTGCAAAAAAACAGTCAACAGGGCAATCATCAAGCAACATGCGGTAAATCGTTTTTTCATGTCTTTTCCTCCCTTATCTTCTGTCACCATGGGCGCGTATTCCAGAATGGTATAAGCGACTTTTATACATCGCTATGCCATAACCCCAACAAGTATCCCCCTTTCACGTCCTTTTTTCCCAGACATTGTGATAAAAGCCATTCTCCATTCTGTTTGCACCAATCTAATGGTATTATAACCGATATCGTCCAAAAATCAAGTCCCTTTCGCACATTTGTTTGAAAGATTTTCAGTTAAACATTTTAAGCCAACGTTTTCCTTCCTCCACATCCATTGATCCCGGCCCACCCCATCCACCAGGCCGGCTTTGGGGGCCGTTTGTAAGCCGGCGTTTCTAACGCGCAGCCATCGGGGCTATTTTCCCATGCATACCCCAGCCCGTCCTTTTCTATTGAATCATCTACCGTATATCGCGTATAATATTTTTTTGAGAACGCCTGCAACCAAAGCTTACCCATTGAAGGAGGCGCAACCATGCGGATCCAACGCCCTGCGCGGCTTATCGGAATACTGGTGCTTATTTTTGTTATGGCCCTTGGCATCGGCATATGGGCGGCACCCCATTGGAGGGGGAAACCCGCCGCCACACCGCCGGCAACGGAGGCACCTGTCCCCGAGGCCAGCCCCACGCCACAGGCCGGTGATTTGCCCGAGCCCACCCCTGAACCCACGCCCCCCGGCCCCACCCTGCCGCCGACGGAAACGCTTTCCCTTTTGGCGGTTGGGGATATCATGCTGCACAAAGGTCAAACGGAAAGCGCCCTGGTTTCCGGGGATACCTATGATTTTACAAGCGTGTTTACCGAGGTAAAGCCTTATATCGAAGCGGCGGATATCGCTTTTGCCAACTTTGAAACCGTTACCGCCGGCAAATCCAATGGGGGCTATGGATTCTACCCTACCTTTAATTCCCCTTACGGCATTCTGGATGCCCTCAAGCTTACCGGTTTTGATGTGCTTACCCATGCCAATAACCAC
Organism: bacterium; assembly: GCA_029006015.1. Lineage (GTDB taxonomy): Bacteria > Bacillota > Clostridia > Christensenellales > SUG1161 > SUG1161. Next base: position 861 of record JAQXFY010000020.1, on the reverse strand, counting down.
ACGATGGACCGCGGCATGGCCGGCGTTATCGGCACCCGTAACTACATGCAGGAACTGGGTTTTTTATACACGGGCAGCAATACCTCCTATCAGGAGCAAGATCAGATTTTGATGGTCTCCGCCAAGGGGATACGCATCGCCGTGCTGGCTTATACGGAGATGGTCAACTCCTTTGGTATGCTGGAAACCGCGGCGCAAAAGGAATACGCCACCAACCTGATGAACAAAGCACGCATGCTAAATGATATCAAGCGCGCCCGCCAGCAAGGGGCGGATATCGTCATCATGTGCCTGCACTGGGGCGATGAGTATGACCGCAATGCCCCCCAGCGCAACCGCGCCCTGGCACGAGAGCTGATTGCCGCAGGGGTGGATATCATCTTTGGTTCCCATCCCCATGTTGTACAAACCATCGAACGCCTGCATGTGGATGGCGATTTGGGCCCGCGGGAAGGCATCGTTTACTACTCCCTGGGCAACTTTATTTCCGGCATGTATAAGCAGTACCGGGATGATGGCCTGATGGCCCAGGTTACCCTGATCCGCGATACCGCCAGCGGCACCGTTAAGCTGGGGGAATGCTCCTACCTTTCGGTGTGGCATGAAAAAACAACCGGCGCGCCAACGCCAAACGGATATGCCTATAAGCTGCATGTATGCGGAACCGCCCTTTTTGAAAATGCCAACCTGACTTCCACCCAGCGCGACACCATGAAACGCATTTGGCAAGATACCCTGGCTTTGATCGGCGATAACAATGCCACCCCCATCCCCTGCATTCCTGATTATCATGCAGCCTTAAAGGGTACCTCGCTGCGATAGCAGGGCCCTGGCCTTGATCCCAGAATGGCGCACAGGCCG
>JAQXFY010000019.1 GCA_029006015.1 bacterium | reverse complement strand
TGGGCGCCCAGCTGGTGGATGCCCACCTCAAAGCTGACCCGGGTGCGCGCGGAGGGCTTTGTAAAATACATGCCCACGCTTTTACCCTTGAGCACCTCATGGGCGATGCCCTTTTTCTGCAGGGATTTAAACTTGACCGCCGCCGACAGCATCTGCATCACTTCATCGCAGGTGCAATCGGCCAGGGTTAGCAAATGGATTTGGGAAAATGTTTTTTGTGGGGTATATGCTAACAGATCCATGGATATCGTTCCTTCCTTTTAAAGGATACCGCAGGCAGATTTTCCGCCGCGCTACGCATTGCCCAGCACATCGCCAAGCGCGGACAGCATGGCGTCGATCTCGCCCTGGGAGATAATCAGCGGCGGCACAAACCTGAGCGTGTTATGCCCGGCGCAGTTGATGATATATCCCTTTTCCTGCATCGCCAGAACCACCTGCTTGCCGGGCAATCCGGCATCCAGCTGCAGCCCGCGCATCAACCCGACGCCGCGCGCCTGCACGGCTTTTCCGGGATAGCGCTGCACCATTTCTTCCAATCCAGCCCCCAACCGGGCGCCTTTTTCGCGCACGACCTGCAAAAAGCCATCGCCCAGCACCTCATCCAGCACGGCTCCGGCCACCGCGCAGCTGACGGGGTTTCCACCAAAGGTGGAGCCATGCTCCCCCGGGGAAAAGACATCGGCTTTATTATTGCACAAAACCGCGCCCAGCGGCAATCCGCCGCCCAGTGCCTTGGCCAGGGTAAGGATATCGGGCTTGATATCAAACGTCTGGCAGGCCAGGAACTGCCCGGTGCGGCCGATACCCGTCTGCACCTCGTCCACAATCAGCAGCGCGCCTGTTTTCCGGCAGATATCCTGCACGGCTTTGAGATACCCTTCCGGCCACATGATAACGCCGTTTTCGCCCTGCACCAGCTCGATCAATACGGCGGCCGCGCCCTGTGCGGCCTGCTCCAACGCCGCCACATCGCCGCCCGGCACCTGGCAAAAGCCCTGCGGCAGCGGCTCAAAGGGCTGCTGGTACTTGGCCTGGCCCGTCGCCGCCAGGGTGGACAGCGTGCGCCCATGGAAGGAACCGTTTAAGGATACGATGTTGGTACGCCCTTCGCCTTTTTTGGACCAGTAGCGCCTGGCCAGCTTGATGGCGCCCTCGTTGGCCTCGGCCCCACTGTTGGCAAAGAAAACCTTGCTCATCCCGCAGGCCGCCGTCAGCCGTTCGGCCAGGTTGACCTGGGGCTCCACATAAAAATAATTGCTGACGTGCAAAAGCTTATCGGCCTGTTCGGCCAGCGCCTTTTGGATAGCCGGATGGCGATATCCCAGCGCGTTGACGGCGATGCCGGCCAGAAAATCCGTGTAGGCTTTGCCGGTATCGTCATAAAGCGTGCAGCCCTCGCCCTTTTCGATCAAAAGCAGCCGCTGGCCAAATACGCCCATGGCATGCAGGCTATCCTTTTCAGCCGCCTCGGCATAATGCATCATCTGTCGCCCTCCGTTCCGTCGCGGTGTACCATGGTGCCGATACCCCCGCGGGTCAGCATCTCCAGCAGGATGGCGTGCTGCACCGTGCCATTGACGATGTGCACACGCTCCACCCCGCGCTCCACCGCATCTACACAGCTTTGCACTTTGGGAATCATGCCGCCGGTAATGACGCCACTGGCGATATTGTCCCGCACCTGGGATACCGTCAGCGCCTTCATCAGGGTGGAAGGATCATCCGGGTTTGCGCGCACGCCGTCGATATCGGTTAAAAAGACCAGTTTTTCCGCCTTGAGCGCAACGGCGATTTCGCCAGCTGCGGTATCGGCATTGACGTTATAGCTTTCCCCGTCCTCGCCCACGCCGACCGGGGCGATAACCGGCACATACTCATCCCCCGCCAGCATTTCCAGCAATCGGGTATTGATGCTTGTAATCTCCCCGACATATCCCAGATCCACGCCGTCCTTGGCCGGCTTCTTTTTGCAGTGGATCAGGCCGGCGTCCTTGCCGCAAAGCCCGATGGCCTTGGCACCCATGCACCCCAGCGTGGCGGCGATATCCTTGTTGACCTTGCCGGTTAAAACCATCTGCACCACTTCCATGGTGGCGCCATCGGTAATGCGCAGGCCCTGGTGGAACTGGGCCGGAATTTCCAGCTTGCCCAGCATGCGGTTGATATCCGGCCCGCCGCCATGCACCACCACGGGGTTGACGCCGACATATTTCAGCAGCGTGATATCCTCCAAAATGGCGCGCACCAGCCCGGGCTGGGTCATGGCGTTGCCGCCGTATTTGATGACAATGGTTTTACCATAAAACTGCTGAATATAAGGAAGCGCTTCGATAAGCACGCAAGCGCGTTCCTGGTTTGTAATGTTGACCATATGCCCGCCCCCTTACAGGTACATCGCCGGGAACAAAAGCCCCGTCGTCTGCTCCAGCCCAAAGCGAAGGTTCATGTTTTGCACCGCCTGGCCCGCCGCGCCTTTTATCAGGTTATCCAGCGCGGATACCACCACCAGCCGGCCGACGCGGCTATCCAGCACAAAGCCGATATCCAGCATGTTGCTTCCCGCCACATGCTTGATTTCCGGCGTCTGCCCGATGGGCTTGATGCGGATAAAGGGCTGCCCGGCATAGGCATCCAGGTAGCACTGCTGGATATGCTCCGCCGTAACGCCTGCCTTGGGCGTTGCATAGATGGTGGACAGAATGCCCCGCTTGATGGGCAGCAGATGGGGGGTAAAGGATACCATAACCTCCTCCCCCGCGGCCAGGGACAGCTCCTGCTCGATTTCGCTGGTGTGGCGGTGGCGGGCAATGTTATAGGCCTTAAAGCTTTCATCGGCCTCGCAAAAAGCGTTGGTGGCCGTGGGGTTTTT
>JAQXFY010000018.1 GCA_029006015.1 bacterium | reverse complement strand
TGCGGCGCACCGCCGGGTTGATGTTGATTTGTGCCATGGGATGTAACCTGTGTGACTGTACCACCAAGGAACCGGCGCAGTCTCCCCCGGGGCCGATGGAAACCCTGCCCAGTGATGTCGTTGTGCCGGGGCAGACCTATCTGCCCACCAGTACCCAAACGCCGGAGGGTGGGGAAGCGACGCCCCAGCCTACGCCTGTGTCGCTTGCCACAGCCCAGCCTACGCCGGCCGCGACGCCGCAGATGACGCCGGCCCCTACGGCCAGGCCCACGGCGCCGCCGATGCAGCAGACAACCGATACGCCGCCTTCCCAGCCGACGGGCGATTTTTCCAATCTGTCCAACAAAAAGGTGGGATGGGGCAGCGGGCATGGCCAAAACGGGGGCCAGCCCGGTCTGGGCGGCGTTAAACCGCTGTTTGATAAATACGGCGCTTATGTGATGGGCTCCCGGGATTCGGATGAAATCTATTTTACATTCGATTGCGGCTATGAAAACGGATATACCGGAAAGATCCTGGATACCCTCAAGGCCAAGGGCGTTAAGGCGACGTTCTTTGTTACCTACCCGTATGTGCGCGATAACCCGGAGCTGGTGCGCCGCATGATCGATGAAGGGCATATCGTAGGCAACCATTCCACCACGCACCCATCCTTCCCGGATATCTCCGTGGAAAAACAGATCCAGGAAGTGATGAAAAACCATAACTATGTGCGGGATAACTTTGGGTATAACATGAGCTATTTCCGCTTCCCGATGGGCGAATATTCCGAACGCACGCTGGCCGTCCTTCAATCGCTGGGGTATCACAGCGTATTCTGGAGCTGGGCGTATCTGGATTATGATGTCAACAACCAGCGGGGCACGGAGTATGCCTTGGGCCAGTTTACAACCTATGCCCACGCGGGTGCCATTTACCTGATCCATGTGCAATCGGTGGACAATGCAAACGCCCTGGGCCCGGCCATTGATGCCATCCGCCAAAAGGGTTATGCCATAACGCAGCTGACCGGCCGGCCCAAATAATGGGGAAATTGGCTAAAAGGCAGAAAAAACAGGCGAAGGGGCTTGACGCCCCGGAAAAGGAATGCTATACTTTCTAAATGTGCAATTGTGCGGTACTCTCGAAAAGAGTCTCACGGAAAAGGCATCCCACTCCCTTCGTTTGAAGAAGCGATGGGTGGGGGCTTTTTACGCATTGTTGCGGGGTTTCCATATGTGATGGAACGGGCGATAGAAGACAGGAGTGGTGCTTTCAAATGCATGACGTCAAAATGGGATTGCGTACACGCAAGAGTTTCTCCCGCATCCAAGAAGTCCTGGATATGCCCAACCTCATCGAGGTTCAGCGGAACAGCTACAAACGTTTCCTCGAGCACGATCTGCGCGAAGTGCTGGATGATGTATCGCCCATCACGGATTATTCCGAGAATTGGCAGCTGGTGTTTTTGGATTACCGGTTGGATGATAAAGCCAAATATACCATCGAGGAATGCCGCGATCGCGACATGACCTATGCTGTTCCCCTGCGCGTGCGGGTGCAGCTGATCAACTGCGCCACGGGCGAAAAAAAGGAACAGGAAGTGTTCATGGGCGATTTCCCGCTGATGACGCCGGAAGGCACGTTTGTCATCAACGGGGCGGACCGCGTTATCGTCAGCCAGCTGGTGCGTTCCCCCGGCGTATATTTTAATCAGGAACGCGATAAATCCGGCAAGCAGCTGTTTTCCGCCCAGGTTATCCCCAACCGGGGCGCCTGGCTGGAGTATGAAGCCGATTCCAACGATTGCATCTGGGTGCGCGTGGACCGCACGCGCAAGCTGCCGGTGACCACGCTGCTGCGCGCCCTTGGCGATGGCAGCAATGCCGCCATTTTGGAGCGCATGGGCGAAAGCGAGGCGCTGCTGGCCACGTTGGAGCGCGATGATGCCGACAGCGAGGAAAAGGGCCTGCTGGAAATCTACAAGCGCCTGCGCCCCGGCGAGCCGCCGACGGTGGAATCCGCGCGCTCGCTTTTGGGCTCGCTTTTCTTTGATTCCAAGCGCTATGACCTGGCGCGCGTGGGCCGCTATAAGTTTAATAAAAAGCTGGCGCTGTCCAAGCGCCTGGATGGCCTTAAGGCTGCCGAGATGGTGGTCTGCACCCGCACGGGCGAGGTGCTGGCCCAGCCCGGCCAGGTGATCGACCGCGAGTTGGCTTTGAAAATCCAAAACAGCGGCGTATCCGCCGTGTGGGTGGAGCTGGAAGGCGGCCGCAAGTTTAAGGTGCTGGGCAACAATTTTGTCGACCCCACCGAGTGGCTGCCCATCAGCCCGGAAGAAGCCGGCCTGCCGGACCTTGTCTATTTGCCGGTATTAAAGCGCGTGCTGGAGCGTGCGGGCGAGGATACCGAGGCCCTCAAGGCCGCCCTGCAGGACAGCCTGCCGGATCTGTCACCCAAGTGGATTTTGTCCGACGATGTTTTTGCCTCCGTCAACTACCAGCTTGGCCTGCCCTATGGCATCGGCGAGCTGGATGATATCGATCACCTGGGCAACCGCCGCCTGCGCTCTGTGGGTGAGCTTTTGCAAAACCAGATCCGCATCGGCCTGACCCGCCTGGAGCGCGTGGTTAAGGAGCGCATGGCCATCCAGGATATGGAATCCATGAAGCCTTCCGATCTGATCAACGTGCGCCCGGTGACCGCTGCGATCAAGGAGTTCTTCGGCTCCTCCCAGCTGTCCCAGTTTATGGATCATCCCAACCCGCTGGCGGAAATTACGCACAAGCGCCGTTTGTCCGCATTGGGCCCCGGCGGCCTCAACCGCGACCGGGCGTCCTTTGAAGTGCGCGACGTTCACCATTCCCACTACGGCCGTATCTGCCCGATTGAAACGCCTGAAGGCCCCAACATCGGCCTTATCGGTTCGCTTTCCATCTATGCGCGCGTCAACGAATACGGCTTTATCGAATCGCCCTACCGCGTGGTGGATAAGGAAAACCACCGGGTTACCGATACCGTTGTGTACATGACGGCGGATGAGGAAGAACCCTGCGTGGTGGCCCAGGCCAACGAAAAGCTGGATGAGAACGGATGGTTTGCCTCCGAGCGCGTTATGGTGCGCGTTCGGGACGATATTACCGAGATGCCGCGCGATACCGTCGATCTGATGGATGTCAGCCCGCGTCAGCTGGTTTCCGTAGCGACGGGCATGATCCCGTTCCTGGAAAATGACGACCCGTCCCGTGCACTGATGGGCGCCAACATGCAGCGCCAGGGCGTGCCGCTTCTGGTGCCCCAGGCACCCCGCATCGGCACCGGTATGGAATACAAGGCCGCGCACGATTCCGGCGTGGTGCAGCTGAGCCCGGAGGATGGCGTTATCGAAAAGGTAGCGGCGGATCAGATCGTGCTGCGCGGGGACAGCGGCAAGGTGTATACCTTTAAGCTGCGCAAGTTTAACCGCTCCAACCAGGGCACCTGCATCAACCAGCGCCCGCTGGTTTCCCAGGGGCAGCGCGTGCACAAGGATGATTCCCTGTGCGACGGCCCGTCCACCGACCATGGCGAGATCGCCCTGGGCCGCAACGTGCTGATCGCCTTCATGGTGTGGGAAGGCTACAACTATGAGGATGCTATTTTAATCAACGAAAAACTGGTGCGGGAGGATGCCTTTACATCCATCCACATCGAGGAATACGAGTGCGAGGCCCGCGATACCAAGCTGGGGCCGGAGGAAATCACGCGCGATATCCCCAACGTCGGCGATGCGCTGCGCGATTTGGATGAGCGCGGCATCGTGCGCGTGGGCGCGGAGGTGCATGCCGGCGATATCCTG
>JAQXFY010000017.1 GCA_029006015.1 bacterium | reverse complement strand
CGAAGACCTTGGCGATGATGACCGCACCCTGCTGGAGGAAGCCATCGCGCAATTTCAGCAGCAGCTGATTATGGGCTGACCGGCCGGCGGAAAGGAGGGGCTGCCATGCAGAACATGAACGAAATCCGCCAGCACATCCGCGCCATCGAGCAGACGCGCAAAATCACCAACGCCATGGACCTGGTATCCTCCTCCCGCATGAAGCGGGTGATGCCGCACGTCAATTACAACCGGCTGTATTTTTCCCGCGTGCAGGCGGCCATGGAGGATATCATCGCCTCCAGCCAGGGCTTCCACCACCCGTATCTGGACGACCGGGGCGACCAAAGTGTTACCTACATCGTCATTTCCGGGGACAAGGGCATGGCGGGCGATTACAATTCCAATATTTTAAACTTTGCCTGGGAGCACATGCAGGGGCATCCCACGCGGCGGCTGTACACCGTGGGCATCACGGCGACACAGTTTTTTTCCGCCCGGGGCATTGAGCCTGAAAAGCAGATCATCGGTGCCTCGCAGGATCCTTCGCTGTACAACGCCCGGCACATGACGCAGGATATTTTCCGCCTGTACGATGCTGGCCAGACCGACCGGGTGTACGTTATCTACACCGCCTTTTTCGGCACGGCCAAGTGGTACCCGGTCATCCACCAGCTGCTGCCCATCCCGATGGCCGGGTATGAGCAGGCGGCCGGGAGCGGCACACAGATGATCTATCACCCCTCCCCGGAGGAGGTTTTCCACCTGCTGGTGCCCCAGTATACCATCGGCATTTTGTTTGGCGCGCTGGTGCAGGCCTATGCCAGCGAACATTGTGCCCGCATGCACGCCATGCAAAGCGCCACGCAAAACGCCGATGAAATGCTCAAAAAGCTGCATACCCAATTTAACATTGCGCGCCAAGCCGCCATCACGCAGGAAATCAGCGAAATTGCGGGCGCGGCGCAGGCGCTTCGCGCCTTGGAGGACGCCTTATGATGCACGAAAACAAACAGGCAGCCGCAACCGGAACGCTGACCCGCATCAGCGGCCCCGTGCTGGAGGTTTGCTTTGAAAACCACGAGCCCGCCATCAACAACCTGCTGATAACCCAATCCGGCGTACACATGGAAGTAGCCGCGCATGCCGCCCTGGGCGTGGTGCGCTGCATTGCCCTGGAGGCAACGGACGGGTTATCCTGCGGCATGCAGGTAACCGATACCGGCCATGGCATCCAGGCGCCGGTTGGCCCCGGCGTGCTGGGGCGCGTTATCAACGCACTGGGCCAGCCCATCGACGGCGGCGGCCCCATTAAGGCGGAGCAATACTGGAATATCCACCGCAAGGCGCCCGCTTTTACCCACCAGAACCCGGCAACGCAGCTGTTTGAAACCGGCATCAAGGTGATCGACCTGCTGGCCCCCTACGCCAAGGGCGGTAAGATCGGCCTGTTTGGCGGCGCGGGCGTGGGCAAGACCGTGCTGATTATGGAGCTTATCCACAGCATCGCCATCGGCCACGGCGGCTACTCGGTTTTTGCCGGCGTGGGCGAGCGCAGCCGCGAAGGGGGCGACCTGATCAGCGACATGCGCGCCTCCGGCGTGATGGAAAAAACCGCGCTGACCTTTGGCCAGATGAACGAGCCGCCGGGCAGCCGTATGCGCGTGGCGCTGACGGGGCTGACCATCGCCGAATACCTGCGCGATGTGGCGCACCAGGATGTGCTTTTGTTTATCGATAACATCTTCCGCTATGTTCAGGCCGGCAACGAGGTTTCGGCCATGCTGGGGCGCATGCCCTCCGCCGTGGGCTACCAGCCGACGCTGGCCAAGGAGCTGGGCGATCTGGAGGAGCGCATTACCTCCACCCGGGACGGTTCCATCACCTCCGTCCAGGCCATCTATGTGCCGGCGGACGATTTGACGGACCCGGCGCCCGCCACCATCTTCAGCCATCTGGACGCCACGACGGTATTGTCCCGCCAGATTTCCGAAATGGGCATTTACCCCGCCGTCAGCCCGCTGGATTCCGCCTCCCGCATCCTGGATCCCAACATCCTGGGGCAGGAGCATTACGATACCGCGCGCCGCGTGCAGCAGTGCCTGCAGCGCTATAACGAATTAAAGGATATCATCGCCATCCTGGGCATGGACGAGCTGACGGAGGAGGACCGGGAAAGCGTGCTGCGCGCCCGGCGCATCCAGCGCTTTTTGTCCCAGCCGCTGCATGTGGCGGAGGCCTTTACCGGCATGCCGGGCAAATCCGTGCCGCTGCAGGATACCATTAAAAGCTTTAAGGCCATCGTCGATGGCGAGGCGGACGATTTGCCCGAAAGCGCCTTCTTTATGGTGGGCGATCTGGAGGATGCGCGCCGCAAGGCCCGGGAAATGGAGGGCGCCTGAGCCCTGCCCGCTGCCCCGCCGCCATCAAAAAAGCCGCCCGGCGGCAGGCGGAGGGATGGGCCAAACGCCATCTGTGGGGCGGCCCGCCGGTTTCCGGGATGGGGCCGGGGCAAAAAGCCGCCTGACCGGGCGGCCGGGCAGCGCGCCGGGGCCTACCGGCCATGCCTGGCGGCAGGCGATACGCCGCACGGGGTTTGCCGCAAAGCAGCCCCCGGCTTGGCCATGCATCAGCCGGCGCGGGGCAGGGGGTAACCCCGCCTTGGGCTTTTTATATTGATTTTTTGCGCGCAGGCGCCGCCCACGCGCCGGGACAGGGGGATCAAAAATGGCCACGTTTCCGTTGGAAATTTTAACGCCCGAGCACCAGTTTTTTGCCGAGGAGGTGGAGGCGCTGACCATCTCCACCACCGATGGGGAGCTGACCATCCTCAAGGGCCATGCGCCCATCATTGCGCCGCTGATGGTGGGCACCATCAAAATCAAGCAAAACGGCACCTGGCGGGAAGCCTTTCAATCCGAGGGTTTTTTGGAGGTCAACGCCCAGGGGGCGCACCTGTTTGTGCAGGCCTGCGAATGGCCGGAGGATATCGATGTGCACCGGGCCGAGGCGGCCGAGCGCCGTGCGCGCGAGCGCATGCGCCAGCAGCGCAGCCTGCAGGAGTATAAATGGAGCCAGATTGCCTTAACGCGCGCCATGATGCGCCTGCGCATCACCAACCACAAGATCAACCTGGATTAAGCCGGGTAGGTAACGGGCTCATGGCGCCAAAATGCCGGATTTGGCCGGCCTATATCGGGGTTGGGATGGGGTGGCCTATGGCCGCCCCTGTTTGTTTGGCCGCGCCGGCCCCTTGCCCGGGGGCAGGGGACCCCCGCCCGCGGCGCCGCAAACAAGCCCGGCCGGGGCAGGCTGGCCAAAATCGCCGGTAAACCGCCCGGTAATTTTTGCCATTGCCCCTTGACATCGGCCGTTTGGCCCGTTACAATAAAATACAAATTTCGAGCGGAATGCGAGGAATTACCTACGATGAAACCATCCATGCTGCGCCAGGCCTATTACTTTAGCTTTGCGGGTTATTTTACCCGCAAGGTTTATTTGGGTTTCGCTGCAAATTCGATGGCTTCGTCCGCAGGATGCTAGAAAGCACAAAGCCGGTAGAAAGCCCCGCAGTGGAATTCACTGCGGGGCTTTTTTGATGGCAAGAGGAGGATGTTAGTATGGTAGTCGTTTTAAAGCAAAACCCCGATCAGCATCAGTTGGATACCTTATTGGATTGGCTCAAGAGCATGTCTATCGATGTGCACATGACCGTCGGCCATCAGCAGACCATCCTGGGGTTGGTTGGCGATACGTCGGTTGTCGATATCGATCTGATCCAGGCGATGGATATCGTCGAGGATGTCAAGCGCATTCAGGAGCCCTACAAAAACGCCAACCGCAAGTTCCATCCCGATGATACCGTTATCGATATCGGCCCCACCCAAATAGGCGGCGGGCATTTCCAGATCATCGCCGGGCCGTGCTCGGTCGAATCGCGCGAGCAGGTGTGCGCCATCGCGCGGGAAGTCAAGGCCATGGGCGCCACGCTGCTGCGCGGCGGCGCGTTCAAGCCGCGCACCTCGCCCTACGCTTTCCAGGGCATGCGCGATGTCGGCATCAAGCTGCTGCTGGAGGCCAAGGCCGAAACCGGGCTGCCCATCGTAACGGAAATTATGGATATCTCCCAGCTGCCGCTGTTTGACGAGGTGGATGTCATCCAGGTGGGCGCGCGCAACATGCAGAATTTTGAGCTTTTAAAGGAGCTGGGCAAAACCAACAAGCCCATCCTGCTCAAGCGCGGGTTGTCCAGCACCTTTCAGGAGCTTTTGATGAGCGCGGAATACATCATGGCCGGCGGCAACCAGCGCGTTATTTTGTGCGAGCGCGGCATCCGCACCTTTGAAACCTACACCCGCAACACCCTGGATGTATCGGCGGTGCCCGTGCTCAAGGCGCTGTCCCACCTGCCGGTCATCGTCGATCCCAGCCACGCCACCGGCATGGCCCGCCTGGTGGAGCCCATGGCCGTGGCCGCCGCCGCGGGTGCGGACGGCCTGATTATCGAGGTACATAACGATCCCGCCCATGCCCTGTG
>JAQXFY010000016.1 GCA_029006015.1 bacterium | reverse complement strand
AACCGCCGCGGTGGCCGATGAGTTGGCTGCGCTTAAAAAGCAGCGCGATGCATTGGTGCCCTCCATCGAGCCCCGCGCCATGGAGCGTTATCTGCAAATCCGCCAGCACCGTCTTCCCCCCCTGGCCCGCCTGACGGGCGATCAGTGCAGCGGATGCAGCATGCAGTTGCCCGCCGCTGCCGTGCGCGATGTTAAATCCGGCGAAAAATGGGTGGAATGTGAAAACTGCGGACGGATTTTATCCAACTGATTTCCACGCGAGATGGTTAAACGGCCGCGCGGCGGCGATCCCGCTGCGAGGAAAGTCCGAGCTCCACAGGGCAAGGGTGCCGGGTAACACCCGGTGGAGGCGACTCCAAGGAAAGTGCAACAGAAAGATACCGCCCGCTTTGCGGGTAAGGATGGAAAGGCGAGGTAAGAGCTCACCAACGGCCCGGCGACGGAGCCGTTATGTAAACCCCACCCGGAGCAAGATGAAGGGACAGCCGGCGGCCCGCCGCATTCCCCGAAGATCGCTAGAGCCGCCTGGTAACAGCCGGCGTAGATAGATGGCCGTTCACGACAGAACTCGGCTTACAGACCATGCGCGCTTAGGCAAAAAGGCGCCCGGTAATCCCGGGCGCCTTTTTGCTGCTTCCTGCCCCATTGGGCAGGCCTATATGGATGCTTTTCAGGGAGTTTCTACCGACTCGATGCGGTTGTTGAGGATATACAGTTTGATTTCGGGCATTTCGCCTTCAAAGAGATCGCGGTTGGTTTCCAGAATATAATGCCAGCTATGGTTCTGCTGCTCAAGTTGATGTAGGGCATCTATTTCTTCCTGCGTCATCTCCTCGCGATGATCCATCCAGGGGAAGTGTTCATCAATCTCAATTCCGATATGATCGCCATAATCGATCATATCCATGATTTTGTACCAGCTGGACTGAAACTTGATCGCCACCAGCACCAGGCACTGCTTTTCAAAAAAAGCCTCGTCATATCCGGCAACCGCCTGTTCAAACGATTCGGCATCCGATGGCCCATATGCATGGCCGCCGGAGGAAAGGTTGTAGTAATCCTGCTGCTTACGGATATACTCCTTTAGCCCTGCTGTGCTTTTAATCACATGCAGTTTATAATAATCGAATGTCAGCCCGATTCCATAGTCTTCCCTCGGTCTGGTGGTGGGTGTGCCCACAAATTTAACGCTGAAAGGGATTTGACATTCTACAGGCCTGCTGCGCACGTCAGGCGTAGGCAAAGGGGTTGGCTGCATGGTAGATACAGGTGTGACGGATGGCGTAGCATCCTGCACTGGCGATGAAGCCGGGCCTACCACGCTGCACCCCGCCAGGGATAATAAAGCAATCAGCATCAACAGCAACCTAGCCGCTGGAAAACTTGTTTTAGCCATCTTTCTACCTCCTTTAAATCAACAAGAGGATAAAGCATGTCCTGACCTGCCAGGGTTAGTTACCATTCTTCCCGGTTCCAATATTCGTCCGGAAGGAGATCAAAGACGCAAACTACCTCCTCCGGAACCAAGCTTGCTTCTATTTCAACAAGGGCCTGCCATGCATGCGGCAGGTAATATCTCGCCTTGGGTTGCAGATCATGTACCTGCTGGAAAACGACCTGCAGCTTGCCATCCCGCAGCACAACTTCCTTGAGGGGATAGGAAACATTATATCCCCCACGCTCCATTGGCACAATGATCAGTACCTTGCTTGAGAAATAGGAAGCATCGTATTTTTCAATTGCCTGCATAAAGCAAGGCTTATCTTCCAGCGTGTAATATTTGCCGTTGGTTAAAAAATCAAAATAAAAGCTAGCCTCCTCCACATACTGCTGAAGCTGTTCCTCCGAACGGATAACAATGGGCTGATCAAAGGCCGGATATGGCAAGCCATAACGCGTAAAGACCCGGGTGAACTCAACTGGATACGGCTCCTGTTCTACAGCATCAGCCGGAGCGGAAGACTGAGGGGCGGAATAAACAGGGAATGGACTGGACATGCAGCCACATACCAACACTAACATACAGATCAAGCAAGCCCATCTATACTCTTTTCTATACTTCTGCATAAGGTTCCTTCCTTTCTGAACCAGTAGAGTTACAAATGTTTCCGTGCCCCTATTCCCATACTTCAGGGGTAGGCATTGTAAGGGGCCTTTGCCAAGTATAAGGTGCATATACCTGCACCTTATCCCCTGGCCTTATCATATCTTCTACTTCCACCATCACAAAGTAATCAGGGCCCTGCCCAACATTGGTTCCCACGCCGAACACTCCACAAAGCACAATCTGGACCGTCTGCCCTTTACGCCACACTTTCTGCACATGGTACTTACAACAATGGGACCATATCGGCACCAATGTAAAAAGCAGAATTTTATTTTCAAAATAGGCATCATCATACATTTCCAGCGCCTGAAGCAAATGGGGCTCTGTATTATTCATTACATCTTCCCCATACATAGGTGGATAATCCGCTCGATTACACCCATATTGGGCCAACACCTGCTTCAGCTGGCTGACCGAGCGAATGACCACCACTTTTTTTTGCAATTTCCGCCACGGTTTATCACTGGATGGGGCTGAGCTTCTGAAATGGGGAACGGACTGGCACTGAAAGCTGTACTCCACCGTTTGCGACGAAACTTCCGTTCCTGCAGGGGTGGCAGACGCCCCTATTCCAGCAAACGGCGTTGTTGGGGGCGCAGTTGTATCCGGCTGTGGTGTTAACAGGCCTGGCGTATCCTGGGGTGCACCGCACCCCAGGATCAGCACAAGGCATACCGCTATGCCCGCGGCACAAATCTTTTTTATGATGGCCAACACTTTCACTGTTCTCCCCTTCTTTCCGGAACTTATCTGAAAAAACGGCGAGTCCCGCTTATCCATCACCACCAAGCCAAGGCGAAGGAATCCTGCGCATTGGTTCCGCTGTGGCGGGATACACGGATGGTGTATGTTCCCGATACGGTTGGTTTAAACTGAACGATTTCCACATTGCCGTTGCGCATCCTGGAATATCCCACCGATGTCCCATTGGGGTTAAACACTTCCAAATCCAGATCGCTGAGCGGAGGATCGTTGATAATGGGCGCTGTCGAGCCCGAAACCACATGGGAACCGGAAATGGTATTGCGTTTGCTCCAAACCAACGCAACACGCGCTGAGGATGCCGAAGAACTGACATAAAAGCTATGCGTATAGGGGAAGTTGCCGGCATTGATCAAAGCTTGCATATAATAGTTATTCACAATGGTATAGCGCGCATTTTTGGCGTCCACCTTGCCCGCGCCCTGCTTATCATCCATCTGCTGGGTGCCAGGCAAGGGTACAAAAGAAGGGCTATCCAACTTGCACCAGGCGCTGGCCAGCAGAATGGCCTTAAGTGCGCGCTGCTGAAGCGCTAGCGCCGGCTTACAGCTGATCAACTGCGCCATAATGCCCGATACCATGGGGGCCGCAAAGCTTGTACCGGAAGCCGAACCAGATATGCCATCAACTGTGTAGCCAACGCCCGGAGCAACCAAATCAGGTTTTTCTGCCAGCCCGGCATTTTCGTTATAACCGCTTCCCTCTGTACTGAGCCCCGGCTCCCAGAATGTAGAAGTTGTGGTCTCGTATGGCATGGCACGGTTTACCTGATAGGCTCCCACCGTGACCGCGTTGTATGCCATCCCGCTGGAGGCTACTTTGCTTCCAGCATTTTGACTAGCGTTTCCTGCTGAAACAACAAAATGAACATCATGCTGCATGGCAATATGATCGATCCATTTGGCAAACAATGTATAACCACCCGGAGATAGGGCCCACCCTTCCGGAAGATCAGGCGCTTGAGCGTCAGAACTCATATTGATCACGCTGACGCTGGGCCCCGTTCTGGACAACAGCCATTCAATCTCTTTCAACGCTTTCCCAATAACACGTGGCTGGTCTGAACTTGAATATGCAAACGATGCCGAATACAGTTTTGCCCCCGGTGCAGCGCCGTTGTTCCGGCCCACCATGATCGCCGCCACACGGGATGCATGTATCCCCGTAGCACTGGAATTTCTGGAAATATTGACGCCGGTCAGCTCAGTGGTATGGCTTGTATCCGGCACATTGTTTTCAATCTGCCCAATGCCCACACCATCTCCCCGATTGCCAAAGTTTGTACGAATGTATTCCGATCGCGACACCTTGGTCATATAGGATAACTGATCCTTCATCTCAATCGGATAATTCCATTCAATCGCAAGAACATCATTGCGTTTTTCCAACTGAGTCAACTGGGTTTTGTTCAACTCCATACCCGTTATCGGCGAAAAGCTGCTGATATAAGACACCGCCGATGCGGATATTTGGGACTCATCGCAAAATTCTTCTGCTTTTTCTTTATTTTGAAGCAAATACAATTCCTGATATATCTCGCGTTTATGCGCAATAATAGATTGCACCTGCTCCATGTTTAAATCATTGCCGCCACCTTCTAAAACCAAAGCATAATTAGCGGCATCCTGTGGGTAACGTTCCTTTAAAATTGGCAACATTTCCTCTTCGTCAATTCCATCCCACTCAACCAATACAGATACCGGCATATCTGCCCTTAATTTTTGTAACCTAGCCTGTAATAGGGGTGTCATCTTGCTTTCAAGCTTCTCAACCGCTCCTGTAACCGGCATTGAGAATGCAACAGCACACAAAACAGCTACCACAACCAAAGATATAATCCTCTTTTTCATGGTGATTCCAACCTTTCCTGTTTCATCCAAAGAAAACACTTTAGCTTATCACAACGGGGTTACATGCTTCCTATTTCTGAGCAGGCAAGCTGGATATTCTTTATATTCCCTCCTTTTTCCCAAACATCACTATCCATTTACCAACTGCCTTCATTATAGCCCCCCCAATTCTCGCATGTCAACAGTAATATTTTCGCAACTGCAATTCGCGATTTTTATTTATGTCGCATATTCCAGAAGCATATACGCAACCGGCAGTCCACCCGTCCCACCTCATCAGTCGCTTGCGGCGCCAGCTTCCCCTCAAGGGGAAGCTGTGAGGAACAAGCAGCCATGCCCTCTCCATTTATCTTGACAGCCAGATTGGTTTATGGTAACATAATTTATCCGTTAAGGGAGTAGTCGGCGCGAAAGCGTGATGAAGCCAACATCCTGGAAGGCCGCTTCCTGGCTTTGTTTTAAATGACGAGACTTATCTGTTTTCCGCAGATAAGCCTCGTTTTTTATTAGCCGCCCTCCCTTAGTTCTTCAACGCGGTGCAGATTGGTGTTTGGATTGTGTTTGCATCCAACCCGCATCAAGGAAAAGCCACGGCATCGCGCTGCTGTCCCCGCCACCTGAAAGGAGAACCGATTATATGAGCCTATGGGAGCTGTTTTTAATCGCCGTCGGCCTGTCCATGGATGCCTTTGCGGTTTCCGTGTGCAAAGGCCTGTCCATCCAAAAGGTGCACCCCAAGCACATCGCCATCGTCGGCCTATACTTTGGCGGTTTTCAGATGCTGATGCCGCTTATCGGTTATCTGCTAGGCACCCAGTTTAAGGATCTGATCACCCAGGTGGACCATTGGATCGCTTTTGTGCTGCTGGCCTTGATTGGCGCCAACATGATAAGGGAATCCTTTGGCAAAGAAGAAAAATTAAACGATTCCTTCGGCCCCAAGGCCATGCTTCCACTGGCCGTCGCCACCAGCATCGATGCGCTGGCCGTCGGCATTACCTTTGCTTTTTTGCAGGCGCGCATCGTGCCGGCCATTTCCCTGATTGGGATAACTACCTTTATTTTATCGGGCGTCGGCCTAGCGCTTGGCCATGTGTTTGGCGCACGGTATAAATCCAAGGCCGAGCTTTGCGGCGGCATCGTACTTATCGTAATGGGGCTGAAAATCCTGTTGGAACACCTTGGCGCTTTAGGTTGACATGCCCCTCTGCAAAGGATGGTTTCCGGATACCGTGAAACCCATTTTCCGGTATCCGTTTTGATAAATTTACACGATTTGGCGCAAGATGAAACCAAGCATAAAGGAGGCCTTCTAAGCGTGAAAGCATATCTGGAAAAAGC
>JAQXFY010000015.1 GCA_029006015.1 bacterium | reverse complement strand
CAGGGATATGTTGCGCATGGACATGCCAAAGCCCTCCGGCCTGGCCATCAGGCGCAAAAAGCCGATCACCTGCTCGTAATTATCCAGCGGCTCCCCGCTGCCCATCAGCACCAGGTTATCCGCCATGCGCAGGCCGGCCTGCCCGCCCTTGGCGGCGGCTTCCTCCCGTTGGGCGGCGCTGGCCGCCACCACCATGGAGGCCATTTCCCCCGCGGACAGGTTGCGCGCCAGGCCGGACATGGTCGAGGCGCAAAACGCACATCCCATGCGGCAGCCCGCCTGGGTGGACACACACATGGTATCCCCATGGTGATAATGCATCCATACGCCCTCCACGCATTCGCCATCGGGCATGCCAAACAAATATTTAACCGTGCCGTCCCCCGCCCGATGCTCCTTTAAAATGCCCGCCGCAAGCGCAGCAGGCCCCTGCAGCAGCTGCTCCCGAAAGCTTTTGGGCAGATTGGCCATGCCCTCGATGGGCGTACCCATCCACAGCCATTTTTCAAGCTGGCTGGCACGGTAGGCCGGCTGCCCCAGGCCCGTAACGTACCGGGCCAGCTCCTCCCGGTTTTTTTCCAGCAGGCAAGGAAGGGCGCTCATGTCCTGCGCACCAGCCTTGCGGCATAAAATCCATCGCATCCATCCAGCTGGGGAAGCAGCTGGATGCCGCCCAACTCCACCCGCGCAGGGTCTACACCCGGGGGCAGCAGGTTTTCCGGCATCTCGGCCTTAAATTCGGGCCAATCCTTTAAAAACCGTGCAATGCGTTCGGTATTTTCCTCGCGATTGATGGTGCAGGTGGCATAAATCAGCACGCCGCCGCGCTTGACGCGCTTGGCACATGCATTCAAAATCTGCGATTGATCGGCGCACAGGGAAGCGATATCCTTGCGCGACAGCCGGTATTTCAGCTCCGGCCGGTGGGACAGCGTGCCCAGCCCGCTGCACGGCACATCCAGCAGCACGGCGTCATAAAGCTTATCTTCCCCGCCCCGGCTGCGCCGGGCATCGCGCACCTGGGTGTTGATATTGGCCGCGCCCAGCCGCTGCGCCGCATTGACGATCAGCTGCACGCGGTGCTCGTGTACATCCCAGGCATCGATGCGCGCACCATTTTGGGAAAGCTCCGCCATGCGCATGGTTTTGCCCCCCGGCGCCGCGCAGGCATCCAGGATATCCATGCCCGCGCGGGGCTGTGCCAGCCGCGCCGCCCACATGGAGGCCTCTCCCTGCACGCTGTATTCGCCGCGCTGGTACATTTCGTCCTGGGCGATGTTGCCCATGCGGCCCAGGTAAACGGCATCCTCATCCAGCTTGCCCAGGGTATAGGGCATGCCCCGCTCCTCCAGCCTGGCCAAAAAATCCTGCCGGCTGATGCGCATGGGGTTGGGGTGCACGCAGGTATCATGCGTCAGGCGGGTGGACAGCAGCCGCTCGGTTTCCTGCTCCCCCATCTGCCCTGCCCACATGCGCACGATCCATTCAGGCATGCTGTAGCGTACGGACAGGTACTCCATGGGATGCATCGGCCGGTTGGGAAGCTCGATATCCTCCCATTCCACGCTTAACTTGCGCAGCACCGTATTAACAAAGCCCGTCAACGATTCGTGCCCGGTTTTGCGCGTCAGTTTAACGGCCTCATCCACCGCGGCGGAATTGGGCACGCGGTCCAGAAAACAGATCTGGTATGCCCCCAGCCGCAGGATCTCCCTTACCTCCGGCGAGGCGATGGGCGAGCGCAGGTAGCGGCCGATCATCCAATCCAGCCGGATGCGCCATTCCAGCGTACCATAGGCAATTTCCGTAGCCAGGCGCCTGTCCTCCGGCGTCATGTTTGCGCCGGACAGGATGCGCTTGATGCTGATATTGGCATACGCCTGGTTCTGGCCGACATCCATCAGCACCTTGAGCGCCGCCTCGCGCGCGTTCATGGCCGGCCTTGCCGCCACTGCAGGCTGCAGGGCAGCATCATCCCGGCGCGCCGCCCCGATCGGGGCATGCGGCCTTGGGGGAAGTTTTCCCTCATTTCCCGCTCCGCCGGGTTTTTCCGCGCGATACGGCTTGGCATTTGCATGCCCGCGATAGGGCTTTTTTGCACCGTCATCCGCCCTACGGCCCTGCCGGCGCGCGCCCTGGCCGGTTCCATCCGTTGGGGCGGCGTTTCCGGCGGCGGTGCTCCGCCCCCGCGCCCCCTTGTACGGGCCGGCTTTGCCGCCCGCCGTGGTCGCTTTTTCCGGGTTGTTCCTGTGCTTCGTTTCCTCGGCCATGTTGATGCCATCCTTTCCTGTAAACCGGCAATCGCCTTATGCGTTTCCCATTCCGGGGTGCCCGCGCAGATAATCCCTGGCTGCCATGGGCTTGCCGCCCGGCGCCTGCAGCTGCATAATTTCCAGCGCGCCGCTGCCGCAGGCGATCACCAGCCCGCGCCGGTCATCGCACACCAGCAAACGCCCGGCCTGGCCTGCCCCCTCAACCGCCCTGGCAGCCAGCACCTTATACACCTGCCCGCCCAGTTCCATCGTCGCCCCCGGGGCGGGCGTTACCCCGCGCACGCGGTTTTCAAGGGCAACGGCGGTATCCGAAAAATCCAGCCTGCCGTGCGATTTATCCAGCATCGGGTAATGGGTAGCCTGCGCTTCATCCTGCGGGATGGGGGCAATCGTGCCGCCCTCCCAGCCCTCCAGGGTTTTAAGCAGCAGCGCCGCCCCGATGGGCGCCAGGCGCGCCAGCAGCGCACCCGCGTTTTCCCCCGGCAGCACATCGGTTTTTTGCTGCAAAAGCATATCCCCGCAATCGACGCCGCGCGCGGTCAGCATCGTGGTGACGCCCACGGTTTTTTCCCCGTTGATCAGCGCCCATTGCACGGGCGCCGCGCCGCGGTATTTGGGCAGCAGCGAGGCATGCACGTTGATGGTGCCCTTTTGGGGAATATCCAGCAGCCTTTGGGATAAAATCTGCCCATAGGCCGCCGTTACCATCACATCGGGCGCCAGTGCCTTTAAATAGGCCACGCCCTCGGCCGTGCGCAGCTTTTCCGGCTGGTAAGGGGTAATGCCCATCCGGCGCGCCCGGGCGGCCACCGGCGTCATTTGCACCTTGTTGCCCCGGCCCTTGGGCCTGTCCGGCTGGGAAATAACGGCGATAACCTCATGCCGGGAGGCGGCCAGCGCATCCAGCACGGGCACGGCAAATTCCGGCGTCCCCAAAAAGACAACCCTCACCCCTGGCCCCCCTCTTCCGATTGAGCCCGGTCGATAAACAAAACACCGTCCAAATGGTCGATCTCATGGCAAAAAGCGCGCGCCAGCAGCCCCGTGCCCGTGTACATAACGGTGCGCCCGTTGCGGTTTTTGGCCTTGACGGTTACCTTTTGCGGCCGCGTTACCGCCTTGGAAATGCCGGGCAGCGACAGGCAGCCCTCCGCCATGTTCTGTTCCCCGCTCATGCGCACGATTTCGGGGTTAATCAGCTCTATCGGCCCCTTGCCCACATCGATAACCACCACGCGCTTGAGCACCCCCACCTGGGGCGCCGCCAGCCCGCAGCCATCGGCATCATGCAGCGTTTCGATCATATCGTCGATCAGCTCCTGCAATCTGTCGTCGATGGTTTCCACCGGGCGCGATGTTTTGCGCAGCCCGGGATCATTTCCCTTTAAAATATTGCGAACCGCCATGATAACTCTCCTTCACATCATATTTTGCGGGTTGACTTCCAGGTTAGCCAGCACCCCGCGTATTTTGCAAGCCAGCGCCAGGCGATACAATTCGCCTTCCATTTGGTCAGCCGCGGGGCATTCCACCATGCGCGCCAGCACTTGATAGCGGAATTTTTGCTTCAGGCGGCGGATGGGCGCTTCCATGCACCCGTCAAACAGCAAGGCCTGCTGCCACTGCTGCTGCCCGGCCGAGGTTTGCCGCCAGGCTTCATAGGCCTGCCCGGCCGCCTGGCGCACCTTGGCTTCATCCTCCCCCGAAAAAACAATGCGCACATACCGCCCAAAGGGCGGATACTGGCTGTCGGCCCGGCGCTTGATCTCGCCTTCAAAAAAGCCCAGGTAATCATGCGCCGCCGCGCAGACAATGGCGGGCTCTTCCGGCGAATACGTCTGCACAATGACATGCCCCGGCCGCTCGGCCCGCCCGGCCCGGCCCGCCACCTGCATAATCAGCTGAAAGGTTTTTTCCTGTGCCCGAAAATCCGGCAAATGCAGCGTCACATCGGCTGCCACCACGCCGACCAATGTCACCATCGGGAAATCCAGGCCCTTGGCAATCATCTGCGTGCCGATAAGCACCTGTGCCTCCCGCCGGCGGAAGCGCTCCAGAATATCCAGGTACGCATCACGCCCCACGGTGGTATCCCGGTCCATACGCAGCACGCCCGTGCCCGGGAACAGCTTGGCAACCTCCTGCTCCACGCGCTCGGTGCCCGCGCCAAAGTGCCGGATGCTGCGGCTGCCGCAAGCCGGGCATACCTGTGGCAAATCGGCGATGTGCCCGCAATAATGGCATTTTAGCTTTTGTTCGCCAAGGTGATAGGTTTCGGCCACATCGCAGTTGGGGCATTCGATGGCCTGGCCGCAGGCACGGCAGCTGACAAAGGTGGAATGCCCGCGCCGGTTGACAAACAGCATCATCTGCTCACCCCGCTCCAGGCAGCGCTGCATGCGGCCGATAAGTTCGCGGCTGAAGATGGAACGGTTGCCCTGCGCCAGCTCCTGCCGTAAATCAACGATGCTGACCTGCGGCATTCCCCCCGTGCCGATGCGCTCGGGCATGCTCAGCAGCGTCAGCTCGCCCCGAATGGCCCTGGCGTACCGCTCCAGCGACGGCGTTGCGGAGCCCAGTACCGCTGCCGCCCCTGCGCGGCGCGCCCGCCACAGCGCAATTTCCACCGCATCATAACAGGGCGTGCGCTCGCTGACATAGGAATGCTCGTGCTCCTCATCCACCACGATAAGGCCGATATCATCAACCGGCGCAAAGATCGCAGAGCGCGCCCCGATGACCACGCGCGCCTGCCTGCTTTTGATCCTTTGCCATTGCTGCAGGCGCTCGGCCTGGCTGAGCCGGCTGTGCAGCACGGCCAAAGCATCCCCAAAGCGCGCCCGAAACCGGCTGACCATTTGCGGCGTCAGGGCGATTTCCGGCACCAGGATGATGCCGCCCTTTCCCCGCGCCAGCGCGCGTTCCATGGCGGTCAGATAAACCTCCGTCTTACCGCTGCCCGTCGCCCCGCGCAGCAAAAACGCACCGCCCCCGCCCGCCTGCGCGCGCTCGATGGCCTCGATGGCGCGCTGCTGCTGGACGGTATGGCGCACCTGCCCGCCCTGGTTTTCCAGCTGCTTGTAGGGGGTATGGTCGATGCCCTCCTCCCACACGCGCACCGCGCCTTTTTGGGCCAGGGCGCGCACCGCGCCCGCGGCGCCGCCGGACACCTGCCGGGTAAGCTCCGTCAACGCCATCGGCCCGGCAGCCAGCGCATCCAGCACCCCCTGCATGGCCAAAGCACCGCGGCGAAGGGTAACCGGCTGCCCGGTCAACTCCACCATTTTAACGCCGCGCAGCTGCTGCCCCGCGCGCACCTGCGGCGGCACCATCAGCCGCAGGCAGGCCGCCAGCGTGGCATGGTATTTTTCGCGCATATCAAGCGCCAAATCAATCTGTTCATCGGATAATACGGATTTACCGGCGGACAGGATATCCTTCAGGCGGTCTTCTTCCACCTCGGCATGATCCTTTACCCGGATAACAATGCCATCCTTGCGCCCGGGGCCAAAGGGAACGCGCACCGCCTGCCCGCAAAAAACCTGCATTTCTGCGGGAATGCGGTAATCAAAGGTGCGGTCGACTTCCCCGGCCAGAATATCCACCGCTACCGCGGCTATCTGCGCCATCATCTTCCCCCGTTAACCCGCGCCAGGATTTTATCCTTTGCCGTATCCAGGATGCAATCGGCCAGCTGCGATTTGGGCATCAGCTCCAGCTCGCGGCAGGTGCCGTCCGCCCCATAGATGGTGGCGATATTGGTATCCACCCCAAACCCGGCGCCGGGCCGGGTAACATCGTTTAGCACGATATAATCGGCATGCTTGCGCACCAGCTTATCCAATGCGTTTTGCCGCCCGTCGCCCGTTTCGGCAGCAAAGCACACCAGCACGCGGTTGCCCTTTTTCTCCCCCACCGCCTTGGCGATATCGGGGGTAACCACCAGCCGCACCACCATTTCCTGTTGGCCGGGCTGCTTTTTAATTTTGGTATCCGATATGGTTTGCGCCGTAAAATCCGCCGGGGCCGCCGCCTTGATGACGGCATCCACTCCCTCCAGACGCTGCATGATGCTTTCGTACATCTGCTGGGCGGTTTGCACCCCAACCACCTCCACCCCGGGGGGCGGAGCCAGGTTGACCGGGCCGGAAACCAGCACCACCTCGGCGCCGCGCTGCTGCGCACGCCGGGCCAGCTCGTATCCCATCTTGCCGGAGGAATGGTTGGATAAAAAGCGCACGGGATCCAGCGGCTCGCGCGTGGGGCCCGCCGTTACCAGAATCCGCGCGCCCGTTAAATCCTTTTTATCGCAAAGGATGCCCTCCACCGCGGCGATAATATCGCCCACATCGGCCAGCTTGCCCACGCCGATATCCCCGCATGCCAACCGGCCGCTGGCGGGCTGCACAAAGCGCACCCCGCGGGATGCCAGCACCGCAACATTATGCTGCGTGGCCGCATTTTCCCACATGGCCGTGTTCATGGCCGGGGCGATCAAAACCGGCGCCCGGGTAGCCATAACGGTGGTGGTCAGCATATCATCGGCGATGCCGCCCGCCATCTTGCCCAGGAAATTAGCCGTTGCCGGGGCAATCAAAAAGACATCCGCCCGCTGGGCCAGGGCGATATGCTCCACTTCCCAGGGGGCTTCCCGCTGGAACAGATGAACGGCTACCGGATGGCCGGATAAGGTTTCCAGCGTTTGGGCCGGCAGAATGCGCGTGGCGTTTTCCGTCATCACGCACCACACATCCACCCCCCTTTTTTTCAGGGTGGATACAATTTCCGCCGCTTTATAAGCCGCAATCCCGCCGGTAACCCCCAGCACAACGCACTTTCCCTGCATGCCGCTCACCGCCCTTTCGTATCATCCGCCCTGCTGTCAGTTTTGCGTTTCGGTATGGCAAATAACCATTTCCTGATCGATTTCCTCCACCGCCGCCGTTACCGGCCTGTCCGCCGCGACAAAATCCAGCTGAACGCGGGGCTCATCGCCATCCACCAGCTGGCGCGCACGCTTGGAAGCAGCCACCACCAGCGCATACCGGCTGCCCGCGCGATTAATCAGGGAAGTGACATCGGGTTCGATCATCATGTTACAGTACCCCTTTCAGGCATTCATGCAATCCGCGGTTGCGGATGACGCGGCAGCGTTCCGCCATTAAAATGGCTTCGATTTTATCGGCTGCCAGGGAAACATCATCGTTGATTACCAGGTAATTATAGCGCAGTACAAAGTTTAATTCTTCATACGCGGCATTAAAGCGGCGCAGCACCTGTTCCTCGGTTTCGGTACCGCGGGTTTTCAGCCTGCGTTTGAGTTCTTCCAGCGTCGGCGGCACGATGAAAACAAAAACGCCGTCCTCAAACCGGTCCTTTACCTTAAGCGCGCCCTGGATATCGATTTCCAGCACCACATCGTGGCCGGACAGCAGCTGCTCGCGCACAAAGGAGCGGGGCGTGCCATAGAAATTTCCGTATACCTCGGCATATTCTAAAAACTCGCCTTCCTCGCGCATCTGCATAAACTCATCGCGCGTGCGAAAAAAGTAGCTGCCCGCTTCCACCTCGCCGGGCCGGGGGGCGCGTGTGGTAACGCTGGTGGACAGCCTCAGGTTTGGGTTGCGGGATAAAAGCTCCTTACATACCGTGCCCTTACCCGCGCCGGACGGCCCGGATAACACCAGCAGCAGCCCTTCTTGTTTCATGGCCCTTCCCCCTTATTGCTTATCCGCCATGCGCCCGGCGATGGTTTCCGGCATCAGGCCGGACAGCACCACCTGGCCGCTGTCGCAGATGACAACCGCCCGCGTGCGCCGCCCAAAGGTGGCATCCACCAGGCGGCCGGTTTCGCGCGCTTCCTGGATCATGCGCTTGATGGGCGCCGACTCGGGGCTGACCACCGCCAGGATGCGCGACAGCATGACATAATTGCCAAAGCCCACCGCCACCATGCGGCCGGACATCTGCCCGCTCATTCGATGTTCTGCGCCTGCTCGCGCAGCTTTTCGATTTCCGCCTTCAGGTCAACCACCAGCGCCACCAGCCCCGCATCGGAGGCCTTGGAGCCGATGGTATTGGTTTCCCGGTTCATTTCCTGGATCAAAAAATCCAGCTTGCGCCCCTGGGGCTCTACCATATCCGCCAGGTGCCTGAACTGCGCAAAATGCGCGCGCAGGCGGACGATCTCCTCATCAATGCAGCTTCTGTCGGCAAACAGGGCCACCTCCACGGCCAGCCTGTCCTCCGGCATGGAGCGATCCAGCATTTCCTCGATACGGGCGGCCAGCTTTTGGCGGTATGCCTCCACCACCTCGGGCGAGCGCTCGGCCACCTTGGCCACCATGCCCTCCATGGTGTCAATGCGCGAAAGCATGTCCGCCTTCAGGCGCTGCCCTTCGTGCCCGCGCATGGCGATCAGCTGATCGATGGCAGGCCCGATTGCGGCCTGGAGCAAATCCGAAAGCGCCGCGGCATCCTCCTCGCGCTCCTGCACGGAAAACACATCGGGCAGTTTGGCATAAAAAGCGGCGTCCGCGCTGTCCATCGGAACGGCAAGCTGTTCCGATAAACGCGAAAGCGCGCCGGCATACAGCTTGGCCAGCGCCTCGTCCACACGCACCTCGCGCGCATCCTCGCGCAGGTTGCGATAGTTTAAAAACACATCGATATGCCCGCGCGACAGGCGCTGCGACAACGCCCTGCGAATGCCTTCCTCCAGCAAGCCCAGGTTGCGCGGCATACGCATGGATATATCCAAATACCGGTGATTGACCGATTTCAGCTCCACTGTCATTTCCCGGCCATCGATCATGGCGCTATGGCGGCCATAACCCGTCATGCTGTTCACGGCGCAACCTCCCCCATTGAAGATTCTGTATATTATAGCAAATTATTCCCCGTTTGAAAAGCGTTTGGCCGACATGGCAGCGCGGTACAGCTCGTCGCTTTCGGGGCCGGAAAGCACCTGCCCGTCCGCCAGGTGCATGCCCTCGCCCCGCGGTGTGGCCCGGCCGATTACCGTGGCCTGCACCCCGCCCTCTGCCAGCGCGCGCACAAGCGCATCGGGCGCAGCGGTTGCAATCAGCAAACTGCCGCTGCCGATCAGCCGATAGGGATCAATGCCAAAAAATGCACAGATCGTTTTGGTTTCCTCCGCCACGGGCACTGCAGCCGCATCCACCCAAAGCCCCGTTTGGGAGGCATCAGCCATCTCCCACGCGGCGCCCAGCACCCCGCCCTCGGTGATATCGTGCATGGCATGGGTGCCCGGGCAGGCGGCGGCGATCATCCCCTCCGTCACCACGCTGATGCGCCCGATCATCCCCTGGGCGCGCGCCAATGCGCCCGGATCCAACACCCCCTGCAAAAGGGGCGCATAATCGCTGGCCAAAATGGATGTTCCCTCCAGCGCGCAGGTTTTTGTCATCACCAGGCTGTCCCCCGCCTGCATGCCGGCGGTTTTAATCATACCGCCCTTTGGCGCGCGGGCGATAACCGTTGTGGAGATAACCGGCCGCACCACCGCGTCGGTCACCTCCGTATGCCCGCCCACGATATCCACACCAGCCTGGGCGGCTGCCTGCTGCAGCTGACTGGCCAGCATACGGATATCCTCCGGCTGGCTTTGCGGCGGCATCAGCAGCGTAACCAGCAGCGCCAGCGGCTGCGCCCCGGCGGAAGCGGCATCGTTACAGCTGATATGCACGGCCAGCGTGCCCGCATTTTGCCCCGCCGCGGTGATGGGATCGGTGGAAACCACGCAGATTTCCTCGCCCAGGCGGATAGCGGCGCAATCCTCCCCAATGCCGGCACCCGTCAGGGTCTCCCCCCTTTTGGGCGTTACATAATCCAATACAAGGGCTTGAAGCTCCGGATTACTCAGTTTGCCCAGCCTCATGTATACTTCCTCCCCCAGATAACGCTAATTCCCTTAAAAATGCATCCTCATCCCATACCGGGATGCCCAGTTCCTGGGCTTTGGCCAATTTGCTGCCCGGGTTTTCCCCGCAAATGACGGCCGCCGTCTTTTTGGAAACGCTGCCCGCCGCCTTGCCGCCCAAAGCCGCGATGGCCTGCTCGGCCTCGCGCCGGCCCATGGACGATAGCGTGCCCGTTACCACAAAGCTTTTACCCGCAAAGGCATTTTGGGCGTTTGCCCCTTGCGGCGTTTCAACGGGCTGGGGCGATACCCCATGGGCCAGCAGCGCGTCAATTTCCTGCGAAACATCGGCATCCAGCAAAAAATCCACGATGTTTTGTGCCACCACGGGCCCGATATCCTCCACGGCCATCAGCTGTTCCTCGCCCGCCGCGCGCACCGCCTCCAGCGTGATAAAATGCTGCGCCAGCGCGCGCGCCGTTGCCCGGCCTACGCCCGGCATACCCAGCGCATACAAAAAGCGGTCCAGCGGGATGATCTTTTTTTGCTCCAGCGCGCCAACAAGGCCCTGGGCCTTTTTTTGCGCAAAGCCCTCCAGCCGCACCAATTCGTCCGCCCGCAAATCATACAGCCCCGCCAGGCTGGTTACCCCGGCATGCTGCGCCAGCTGCAAAGCGGTTTTTTCCGAAAGTCCCTCGATATCCATGCAATCGCGGCTGGCAAAATGGGCGATGCGGCCGACCAGCTGGGCCGCGCACCCTTCCCGGTTGGGGCAAAACAAAAGCGGCCCGCTTTCCACAAGCCCCGCGCCGCATACCGGGCAAACCGACGGCTTGAGGATTTCCTCGCCCTGTCCTTCCTCGCCCGCCACGCCGGTGATTTCCGGGATAACGTCGTTGCTGCGCCGGATAAACACGCGCCCGCCGACGCGCACCCCCTTGCGCAAAATATCATCAAAATTATTCAACGTGGCGCGTTTTACCGTTGCCCCGGCCAGCTGCACGGGCTGCACATGGGCCAACGGCGTCACCCGGCCGGTGCGCCCCACCTCCCAGGTGACATTTTCCAGCACGGTGGTGCGCTCATCGGCCTCAAATTTATAAGCCACCGCCCAGCGGGGGAATTTATCGGTATAGCCCAGCGCCTCGCGCGCCTCCAGCTGCTGCAGCTTAATGACCGCGCCGTCGATATCATAATCCAGCCCGGCGCGCCTGGCCTCCACGCGGCCGACGGCGGCCTGAATCTCCTCCAGCGAAGCGGCCTGCTCCATCGGCCCGGTGGGAAAGCCCAAGCCGGATAAAAATGCGATCATGGAAGCATGGTCCCCATACGGCGCCGCGCTGCCTGCCGGGCCGCGATAGGTGTTGACATGGTAAAACCTGGCGCTGAGATGCCGCTTGGCGCACACCTCCGGATCGAGGTTGCGCAGCGCCCCCGCCGCCCCGTTGCGCGTGTTCTTCAGGGGCACGGCAGCGGTTTTGTTGTAGCGCTCC
>JAQXFY010000014.1 GCA_029006015.1 bacterium | reverse complement strand
ACAATGACAAATGCCCGTTCCCCCTCCCGCGGCAAGGGCACCATTTTCAAGCAAAATGCCGCCCTTTTTGGCGCAGCCAAATGATTTTTATAGTATATCACAGCCCCTGTTTGCGAACAAGATACCCTTTGGGTTGATATGCCCATATCCATAAACAGGCAACCTTTGGCTTGTTAAAAACCGCCGCCCCAACAGGCAGCGCTTCCGGGGCCAAGGGGCATGCCCCAGCTGTACCGGCACAGGGGTTGATCCTGCCGGACTTACCGCCTATGGCATCCTACGCCAGGAAAGCGCCGCCTATTCCCACCCGCCAATCTGCACTTTGCGCATCCAAACATACACCGCCCACAAAACAGGGCGCACGCCTGCGTGCGCCCCTGCCCATGCCCAATGGGAACAACCTATTTTATGCTGTCGGATCATCCCCCCGCCGGGTTTTTTCATGCCGTTTTGTGGCTTTACCATCATTGCTTTTGCCGGCAGCGCCCTGCCCCGGACCGGGTTTTTTAAAGGAAAGCACCATCGCCCGGATGCCCAACAGGATCAGAAAAACGCCAAATCCCCTGCCCAGCCATTTAACATCAATATATCCGGCTGCCCAGGCCCCTGCCGCCGCGCCCGCAAGCCCGCAAACGGCCGTGGATTTAACCGCCTTCCAATCGACGCGTTTTTGCCGGGTATGCAAAAAAACGGCCAGCGCCGCCGCGGGCAAAAAGCCGATCAAATTGGCACCCTGGGCATTGCGAAGGCCGATATCCATCCACAGCAGGATGGGGATAAGCAGCATGCCCCCGCCAAGCCCCATGCCCATCAGCACGCCGGCCAGCGCGCCGGCCGCCACCGCTATCATGGCAGCACCATCCGCACGCCGCATACCAACATGGCCACGGCAATGGCCCGGTCCAGCCACACGTTTTTAAATTTGCCCAGAAAAAATGCGCCCAATGCCGCGCCCGCCGTGCAGCCCAGCGTTACCTTCCAGGTTAAACCCCAATCGATATCGCCGCGCCCCATGTACAGCGCGGCCGATACCACGCACATGGGAAAGATGATGGCCGGCGCCGTCGACTGCGCACGGCGCGCTTCCAGCCCATAGCATCCTTTCAGCATGGGCACCGCCAACAGCCCGCCGCCCGAGCCGAACAGCCCGTTTGCCACGCCCGACAGCGCAGCAAAAATTTTATCCTTTATCACCAGCACCCCGCCTTTTACCCAATTTACCTTATTGTGCGCGCGCCCATGCCTTTCATGCACACAAATTGCCGCCCGCACAGCGTGCGCCAGGCAGCGCCGCCGAATGGACATGCGCGCCCAAGGCGGCACCGGAAGAAAGGAAAGTTTTTTGCACCGCGCCGCGGCGCCCGTTAACAATAGCTTTATCCATCCAATATTCAAGCGCATTTAATGCCTTTTATCCCGGCTTTCCGGGCATAGGCCGGGGTGCATGCGCCCGTTTTTTCCAAGCTTCCTATCCTTATGGGCCATCATGCCCTTTTGCCTTGGCATATAAACCGGCCCGGGCATACAGGCCCGGGCCGGTTTTTTGTATCAATTTATGGCGGCAGCGCCGTTTACAGCATGCCCAGTGTTTTGAGCATTTCGTGCGCGATGATGCTGTGCCCCACCGGCGTGGGATGCACGCCATCGGCCGCCAGATCGGCAGCCCGGTAACGGCCCACCTGAAGGGCGGCAAAAATGCCATCCAGCGGCAGATAATAATCGGCAAATTCCGCCGCCAGCTTGCGTACCATCTGGATTTTGGGATCCAGATCCTCGTGCCAGGTTACCCTGTCCGGCAGGACATGGGTAACAAAGGGCTCGATCATCAAAATGGGCGTCCAGGGAAAATCCTCCTCCATGCGGCTAAGGAAGGTGCGGTAATTTTGATAAAACACCTCCGCACTGGTGGGGGTATTGGCATCATACCGGCGCCAGGTATCGTTGATGCCGATCAGGATGGAAATAAAATCCGGCTCAACCTCGCGCACATCGGCCTCATAGCGTGCCAGCATCATGGCGCTTGTATCGCCCGATACCGCGCGGTTGATAAAGGTAACGCCGTTATCCGGATACAGCGCGTTGTACAGGTCGGCAAACACCCGGAGATACCCGCCGCCCAGCGAGGAATCATCCCCGCGGACACGGTCGCAATCGGTAATGGAATCGCCCTGGAACAAAATACGGCTTCCCGGGGCAAACAAAGCGTTCATTGCAAATTCCTCCCTTATTTTGCGATGGGGCTTGGGATTCCATCCTGGCAGGGCACGCCTACCTGGCATTTGCCGCAGCCATAGCGCGGCGCATACCGCGCGCGCGTGTCCTCCAACCGGGCGCTGCAGGGGGCGTGCGCTTTGCCCTGTTCCAGCGTGATCGCCCCCACCGGGCACCGCCGGATGCAGGCGCCGCACCGCGTGCAATAAGCGTATACCGCCTCCCCATAGGGGCGCGTATCCGCCGGCCAGGGGGCCATTGTGATCACGCTGGTCATCCGGCCCGCAGCGCCGCGGGCTGTAATCAAATTACGCGATAAACCAAATGTACCCAACCCTGCTGCAAAGCCTGCATGCCGCTCCGACCAATTGCTTGTAAATACGGCCGTTGTATCGGCCTGAAAACCTGCATCCAGCGAAGGCGCCATGGCCTGCCACCCCGCCTGCTTCAGGCCATCGAGCAGGTGCCGGGTAAACGCACCGATCAGCTGCTGGCCCTCGATGCGGCCATACAGCCAGGGCGCGCTGGGATCTTCCCCTGCCAGGTTGCTTTTTTTAACCTGCGCGCTAAAGGGCAAAAACACGCTGATAACGCTTTGGGCGCCTTCCAGCCATTGCCGCGGCCCGATAAAATGCGGCCCGATAACCCCCTCGCGCCTGAACACATCAAAAAGCCCGTCCCCTGCATCAGCCACACCAAACAAAGGGGCATCAAAAATCGCCCCGCCTTCCGGCAGCCTGTTTTGGGCCGATTGCGCCAGCCATAAAGCAGCCTCCCGCTGCCAAATTTCCCTGGTCATGGCTTTTTCTCCAGCAGATCGCCCAACTCAAGCTTGTGAATGGGCACACGGTTTTGCCCGATAGCGGTATCGCCAAAGGTACCGTGGCAATCGCTGCCCGCGGTAATCAGCGCATGGTGCTGCCGGCAGCTATCCAGGCAGGCGCGCTCCGCCTGCTGGCTATGGCCGGGATAATAGCACTCCACGCCATCCAACCCCAGGGCAAACAGATGCTCCAGCATATCCTCCAGTGCCTCCTGCTCCAGGCTGATGCCCGGATGGGCCAGCACCGCCTTGCCGCCGGCCGCATGGATGGCATCAATGGTATCCTTGGCACCGGCAAACCCGGCCTCCTGATACCGGCAGCCATAGGCTGTATACAGCGCCATGCCTTCCTTCAGGCTGGCGGTGACACCGGCTTCCAATAAATATTCCAACGCTTTCCAGCCGCCGACGCCGGGCGTAGGCTCAAAGGCATGAAAAGCCTCCAGCGATACCTGATCGCAATTTTCGGCCATGCGGGTAATCAAGGTATCGCTCATGCCGTCCAAAGCCTGGCGCTGGGCATAGACAAAGGCGGTAAAAGCCTCGCTTTGTAAATCCACCCCATAGCCCAGCACATGCAGGTGGCAATCCCCTTCCACGCAATCCAGCTCCACCGCAGATAAAAAGCGCATGCCCTTTGGCGCCTGCCGGACAAGCTCGCGGCTGCCGGCCAGCACATTATGGTCGGCCACCGCCAGCAGTTCGACGCCGGCCATCCTGGCCGTGCGCACGATTTCCTTGACATCCATCGTGCCGTCGGAATGCAGGGAATGCACGTGCAGATCGGCATAGGGCGGGCCTTCGATATCGGCATCCTCCCCCAGGCGGCGCCTGCGCAGCCAGTTGTAAAGCTCCAGCCCCGCCCATACCACCAGCAGCATAAATAAGATGGCGATCAGCGTGCCCAAGATGGGCTCGATATTGAGTTTTTGCAGCCAGCGTTGCAGCATGCCGTGCCTCCGTTCTTAATCTTCAAGCGAAAACAGATATACGCACCCCAGCCGGTCCGCCGCGCCGATGGCCATGCGCCTGCCATCGGGCGAGATGGCGATGCAGCTGGGCTGATAACTGCACCCAACATATCCGCCCCTGGCCCCCGCCATCACGCGCCCCAGCTGCAAAAGGCCGTTTTCATCATCATAGCTAAACACCATGCCCAGGTCGCTGTCGTCCCCGGCCACGCCGAAAGCTTTGTGGCCATCCGGCGTGGAGGCAATGGCGCGCACCGGGCCGTTTGGCGCCGCAGCGCCCAGGGAAAACGCCTTTTTGCCCGATACCACCGCCGCCATGCCATCCTTGGTGCCCACCAGCTGCCGCCCGCCCGACAGCGGGGCCGCCGCGCTGGCCTGGGCCAAATACCGCCTGCCCGGCTGGGCGGGCAAGACCACATCGGCAAATTGCGCAGCCAAGGCCTGCCCATCCTCCGGCTGCCAGTCCACCGGCTGTTCCCCAAGGAACTGCCCGTCGGGCCCGATAGTGACCCGAACATGCTGCTTGCCATCCCCGCATATCGCCCACAGGCCGCCGCCTTCCTCAAAGCCCAGCGCGCGCACGCTGGATAATTCCAGCTTGTCCATCAGGCGCCACAGCGGTACGCAGGCCAGGCAATTGGCCTTAAATTGGGTATGGTTTTCCTCGTTAAACTTACCTTCCACGGGGCGGTTTTGATAGGTTTTATAAAACCGCTCGCCATCCACCGCCAGATCGCCCTGATAATACTGCCCCGCCTCCCGGTAGCCCAGCCAATGATAGGCATCCTGGCACAGCGGGCCCAGTTCGCCGTTGCGCACCGATTCCAGATCGATGGCAAAGATGCCCGGGGGATCAAAATCATGGTTGGTATCGGAACCATACAGCACATCATCGCGGATGTACATTTCGTTGAACACATTGACCATGCGCCCCGGCGTGCCAATCAAACCATGGTTTTGCGGCTTGCCCCCGCGCAGCACATCCCAGCTGACCAGCCAGTTGTTGCTTTCCCCGATGGTTCCTTCATGGCAGCGGTAGCCATACCACAGCACGCCATCCTTATCAAAAGCCATGCCGTCGATGGCATCGTGGCTCCAGGCAAAGGCGCCAAAAAGCTCCTCCGGGCCAAACCGGCCGACGCACTCCGGCTTGCCGGTTTCGTAGTTGTACGCCATTAATTGATCGGAAAAGCCAACGGCCAGGTACAGCTTGCCATCCGGCCCATCGGCAGCAAACAGGATGACATGATGGTTTTTCATAAATTGCCGCTCAGGCGATACCGGGAAGTAGAGTTTTAAATCCTCCAGCCTGTTTTCCCGCGTGTTCAGCCTGAAAAACGCCCCGGAACGGGATGAACAATAGATGTTTCCATCGCGGCCCCGCACCAGGCAGTAGGAGCCATGCTCGGTCACCTGGCCATAATCGGTAACGTGGCGGTTGGCCAGATCCAGCTTATACATGTGCCCGCGCATGTACCCGGTAAAATAAAAGGCGTTTGTTTCGGCATCATAGACGCCGCCATAGATGGTTTCGTGGGGCACAGGGATGCCCAGATCCTCCACATGGCCGGTTGCGGGATCATAAATCAGCACGTTGGAGCCGGGATACCCCTCCCACAGGTGGGGATAATAGGCATACATCATCCAATAAGGATGCGTCGGCGCGCTGGCCGTGGTATGGGTGGACATAATGAGGCGCCCATCGGGCATAAAGCCCATGCTGGTATGCACCTTGCTGGGGCGGATGGCGCGGGGCGAGGTGATAATGGCCTCCTCCAGCTTAAACAACCGCTGCATGGCCAGCGTCTTGGGATCATACCGGTACAGGCGGACAAATTCGGAAAAATTCCCCTCCGCACAAACGGAAAAATAATGCTCCCCCGTGGGGCTGATCTTATAATCCCAAATGGCGTTATGCCGGACTTCCGGCGGCAGCACCACATGGCGCACGCCATTTTGCGGCACCATTTTATGGGCAAACGCCGGCAGCGGCCCCAGCACGCCATATTTTTGTACAATCTCCTGGCTAACCATAAGACATCCCTCTTTTCAGATTTCAGATAAAATCCGCTGCCCGCATTATACACAAGCCGGCACCAAGATAAAATATCCCGGCATCAGCATGCTTGGTATGCCTTACCAGAAAGGAGGCAGCGCCCCGTATCCAAATAAAAACCCCCGTGCCGGGGGCCACCCATCCCCCGGGCGCGCCGCCTTTTGGGGCGGGCGGCCCGCCGGAGGCGGGGGCGGCATCAACAGCACGGGGGCAAACTGCCGGGATCCAGCCGGCCGGTTTTTTATGGTATTCACGCCGGGTTTGCCTGTTCCCCATCACGCTGCCGGAGGGGTAGCGCTTTGATCGGGCAGCGGGGTATGATCCGGCGTTTTCTCCGGCGTCGGGCTTAGCGTTGGGGTTGGTGTATCCACGGGCTCCGGCGTCGGGGTTGGTGCGGGAGTGGGCGTAGGCGTCGGCACCGCCGTAGGCTTGGGCGTAGGCGTGGGTTTGGGCGTCGCCGTAGGCTTGGGGGTTGGTGTAGGCGTCGGCGCGGGTGTTGGTGTGGGCGCCGGCGTGGGAGACGGCGTCGGGGTGGGCGTGGGCGTCGGCGTCGGCGTGGTGCCGCCGTTGTAGATGGGGTTGCGCGGATCGGGATCCGTCGGATCCCATCCCGTACCGGCGGGC
>JAQXFY010000013.1 GCA_029006015.1 bacterium | reverse complement strand
TGCCCTCCCTGCACAGGGCGCTGTCCATCAGGTGGATAAGTTCCAGCACGCTTCGGAAACTTTCCCTTTTTCCTTCATCCACCCAGGTCAGCATGCCTTGCCAGCTGGCGCCCTGCCTGAAAATAATCTGGATGGTGAAAGTAGCTATCGGCGGGCTGCTGTCACGGCTTACCGACGGCCCATAAAATGCGCCGGCGCCCGGGAAAAAGGAGCGTGTTTTCATGGCGGGTTCCGGGGTGTTCATATCATCCAGCAAGCCTTCTATCATAAACAAAAGTTGGGTCAGGTTGCTAAATGACCGTTCCCCCTCAAAATAAGGGTTAGCCAGCGTGCCGGCTATATTTTTATCTTGATAGGAACAAACCCGGATGACGCTTGTTTTCATCTGGTTGGGAACAAACGAACTGTATTTCACCAATACACCCCCTCCCCCAATAACTGAATAACGATGGCCCAGTATAGCCCTGGCAGGTTACACGCGCGTTACAACAAAATAGAATGCCCTGTTTTATTTTGAGTATGCCGCCCGGCCGGAAACATATCGCCAGCCCCTATAAAGCACCGGCATATCCGATGCATCGGCAGCCCGTTTCCCTGCAAATTTACGGCCATCCCCTAAAATGGGATGCGCATACATCCATGCATATGCCAACGGGCGGATATTGGTTAGCGCCAATGCAGCCGCAAAGCCCAACGCCCAGGCCCTGTCGCGCTTATGCTCCATGCCCGCCCGATCGCACCTGCGCGCCGGCTCTGTTCAAATAATCCTTCCTTATATATAAAGCAAGCCAAAAAGCATGAAAGCCTAATGCAGCACAAAAAACGCAGCTGTACCCGGGTATCCCGGGCCCCTCTGTGGCGCTAGGCCGCCCCGGCCGGCTGCACCCTCATCCGAGGGCAATGATACGCCGGCTGCGTCCAGATGCCAGCCCAGCAAATGACGCAAGCCACCGCTGGAATACCGCAGCCTATCCGCCGCTATATAAGCCGGACATCCCGCATACCCGCAGATACATTTTTACCCATATCCAAGCGCCCGCTTTTATGCGGACGGCTAAGCCCATAAAAAGTAAAAGCCGCACCTATGGCGGCAATAAGAGAGCCGCCCTGCAGTCCCCCAAGGCAGGGCCGGAAAAAGCGCCGGCATGTATAATACCGGCACAGCGGCTGCCTTATCCGGCAGGAGGTTGGGCGGATTTCTTCCAATCCAAAGGGAAACCCGGCAAAATACATCATTATTTGCAATAATATCCGATCCACGGTTTGGTGAAAATTAGAAGAAATTTTAGGAATTTGGTATTTTGTGCCAAAAAATGTTACAATGTATAATGCTATTTAGCGTAAAATGCGGATTTTGTAATTGCAGGATGTACTTTATCCTTCTATACTAGAGGAACGCTACATAAAAAAGCCTTATTTAAAAAGGAAATCTTACAAGGCAAAACAGCTTTCGCGAAGCATAGAACAAGGCAGCAGGGGTTGAAGGGGGAATGGCGCATGGTGTACCTGGCGGTTGGCCTGGTTGGCTTTGCGCTGTTCTTTTTATATGAAATCAACCAGGTGCGCTGGCATGTGCCGGCGCTTAAGGCGGCGTTTGCCTTGGGCTGCGCGCTGGTGGCGGCATCCACGGTGCTGATGCTGTTTGCCTCGCCCTGGCGCACGGAGGGCTCTGTGCGTGCCTGCTTTGGTGTGCTGGCGGCCCTCTTTTTGATTTTTACCGTGTATGCGCTTTGGTTTGCGCTTCCGTTTAAAAAAACCTATGTCACCCAATCGGCCCATGCCGTTTATGACCGGGGGGTCTACGCGCTGTGCCGCCATCCCGGCGTGCGGGGCTTTGTGGGGCTGTATGCCTGCCTGTGGCTGGCCAGCGGCACGGCGGAAATGCTGGCCGCCTTTATTGCCTTTAGCGCGCTTAACATCCTGTATGCTGCTTTTCAGGATGTTTGGTCCTTCCCGCGGCTGATGGAAGGGTATGCGGCCTACCGCGCCTATACCCCCTTTATGCTGCCGACGTGCCGCAGCATCGCAAGGTGCCTGTCGCTCCGGAAAGAGGGGGCGCAGGGATGAATTTTGAACAAAAGCTCAAGGCCCTTCCCAAGGAGGAACTGTGGCAGGAATACTGCGGCTTTTTAGACCTGTCGCTGGAGGAATACATGCTCATCCAGCGCCGGCTGCTGCAGGAGCAGATGTCCCTGTGGGCGCAAAGCGGCCTGGGCAAACGGCTGCTCAAGGGCAAGGTGCCGGCTACCGTCGAGGAATTCAGGCAAACCCTGCCGTTGACCGATTACAGCGATTACGCCGATGTGCTGCTGGAAAAGCGCATCGATCTGCTGCCGGAGGAGCCCGTCGTATGGATGCAGACCACGTGGGAGGGGGGCAAACACCCGGTTAAGCTGGCCCCCTATACCCGGGGAATGATCGATACCGCGCGTGCCAATGTGCTGGCCATCATGATGCTGTCCACGGGCAGCCATCGGGGGGATTTCCATGTTACCCCCGGGGATCACGCGCTGTTTGGCCTGGCCCCGCTGCCCTATGTTACCGGGCTTTTCCCGCTGCTGTTGGACGGGGAATTCCGCATGCAGTTTTTCCCCCCGGTGGAGGAAGCGCACACCATGTCCTTTGGCCAGCGCAATAAAAAGGGGTTTGAAATGGGCCTCAAGCGCGGGCTGGATTTCTTCTTTGGCCTGTCCAGCGTGGTGGGGTATATTACCGAAAGCTTTTCCGCTGGCAAAAAAGGCGGCGTAAAGGTGGGCAGCTACAGCATGCCCATGCTGGGCCGGCTGGCCAAGGCTTCCTACCGGTCCAAGCGCGATGGCGTGGCCATGAAGCCGGGCGATGTATTTAAGTTAAAAAGCTTTGTATGCGCCGGCACCGATACCCGCAGTTATAAGCCCATGCTGGAAAAGGCGTGGGGCATCCGGCCAATGGAGGTTGCCGCGGGAACCGAGCCCTCCATCCTGGGCACGGAAACCTGGAACAAAAACGGCCTTGTGCTGTTTCCGGACGCCTGCTTTTATGAATTTATTCCGGAGCAGGAAATGCTGCGCACGCTGGAGGACAGCCGCTATCAGCCCCATACCTGCCTGATGGACGAGCTTATCGTCAATCAGAACTACGAGCTGGTCATCACTTCGTTTAAAGGCGGGGCGTTTGCGCGCTATCGCGTGGGGGATATGTACCGCTGCGTCAGCATGGGTGGGGACGGGGATGAAGTGCGCCTGCCCCGGCTGGAGTTTATCGACCGCATTCCCACCGTCATCGATATTGCCGGGTTTACCCGCATTACGGAGCAATCCATTGCCGAGGTTATCGGCCTGTCCGGCCTGCCGGTGACGGATTGGGTGGCCAAAAAGGAATACAAGGAAAACGGCAGACCCTACCTGCACCTGTATCTGGAGCTGGCCGATCCCGCCAAACAGTGCGTGGCAGCCAGCCGCCAGCTGCTGGTTGCGCACCTGTCGGCCTATTTTACCTATTACGATGCCGATTATCAGGATTTAAAAAAG
Source organism: bacterium (assembly GCA_029006015.1). GTDB lineage: Bacteria > Bacillota > Clostridia > Christensenellales > SUG1161 > SUG1161. The sequence goes on along the minus strand of JAQXFY010000013.1, from coordinate 4,445 downwards.
CTGCTGGGCATCGATCCGCTGGAGATTACGCTGCTGAGGACCGGCACCTTTGCCGAATACCGGGCGCATACGGGCAAAACGCTTAGCCGTATGAACCCCTCTGCTTACGATCTGGCCGCCCTGGTGGGCTGCCAGGCGCAGCCTTATCCCGGGGAAGGGGGCGTGCATTAAATGAATATGAATGTGCCTTTCCTGTGGGTACAGCTGATTGCCGTATGCGGGTACATCTTGTTGCTGCTGGCCTTTTTGGCGGTTAAGAAAAACAAGGTTATCCGTTCCTTCATTGTGCTGCTGACGGTTTATCTGTTGTGGACGGGCGGTTCGCTGTTTATGCGGATGCAGCTGTATCCGGGGTATGAATTCTGGTACCGCCTCTCCATCATGAGCCTGTTTGCCATTACCTTCTTTTTCTATGTGTTCATGTGCGAGATTACCCAGACAAGGGGCTATTTGCTAAAACTGTTCTGGGGCATCGGCACGGTAATCATTGTGGTGTTGACGGGGCTGGATGTCTTTTTGAAGGTGCCCGTAAAGGAAGTGGTTGATGGGCACATCATCTTTGTTTATGATATGCGTTGGCCCGTGGCCATTCCCAGCGTATTTATCTTTTTCGAGCTGCTCAGCGTGCTGCGGATGTTTATCCGCGCCGCCAAGAAAAACGGCATCTCCGCGCCCTGGATCATGCCCATTTTCCTGGGCATGGCGGTGCAGTTTGTCGGCAATATCGTTGCCATCGTGCCGGGCAACATCTTCCCGTACGATATTTTATCGGGCATTATCAACGGCATGCTGCTTTTCTACGCGCTGTATAAAAGAAGGCTGTTTAAGCTGACGCTATTGGTATCGCGCGGCACGCTTTTTGGCGTGGCCCTGGCGCTGTCCTCCGTGCTGCTGGCCATGCTGGCCTCTTCACTAGAGCAGGGGCTGATACGCTATTTCCCCTTCCTGGGCGGGCAGACCATCGTGGTGGTGGCCGTGCTGTTTGTGCTGGTTACGGCTTTGCTGTTTAAAGTTTTGCAGCTGCTGACGGATTCCCTCTTTGTTAAAGAAGAGCTTGTCCAGGCGGAGCAGATCAAGGAATTTACCACCAAGATTTCCAAGAGTTTGAGCCTGAGCGATATCTCCTCGGAGCTTGTCAACGTGGTGCGGGGCGTGCTGGGCGTTAGCAAATGCTACATTTGCCTTAGGGATGCCAGCGGGGATTACCCCACGGTTTATACCGCCAACCCCCTGGACAGGACGGATTTTAGGATCTCGCGTTCGACCCCCATGGTGCGCTGGTTTATCGAAAACGATGGCTGCATCGTGCTGAAGGATTTTAAACGCACCCCGATGTACAAGGCCATGTGGGAAAGCGAAAAGCGCCAGCTGGAAAAGCTGCATATCGGCTGCTTTGTGCCGCTTAAATGCGATAACGGGCTGGTTGGCATGCTGCTGCTGGCTGAAAAAAACAAAAACGCCGCCTATACCTTCGATGATATCACGTTCCTGGAGGCTATCCGTTCCGTTGCGTCCATCGCCATTAACAACGCCAATCTGTACGAAAAAACCCTGCGGGAAGCGCAGACCGATCATTTGACCGGCCTGTATAACCGCAAGTATTTTGAGGAAAAGCTGGCTTCCGCCTTTGAAGCCTGCCGGGATGATTCCCTTGCGCTTGTCATCTTAAACCTGGATGATTTTAAGCTGTACAACCAGCTCTACGGCAACCGCGAGGGCGATCAGGCGCTTAAAAACATCGCCCGCATCATCCTGGGCTGCGTGGGCAAGCAGGGCATTGCCGCCCGTTACAGCGGCAAGGAATTTGCCATTATCCTGCCCGGCATGGATACCCGGCGTGCGCTGGAGATAGCCAAGGGCATTGGGCAGCAGGTTGCAGCCATGAACCATGGCGCGGATAACGAAACCATGAAAACCATCACCCTCAGCGGCGGGGTGTGCGCTTACCCCTACGCGGCGGCTACCGTTAAGCAGCTGATGGACAATGCCGATATGGCGGTTTATAAAGCCAAGCACAGCGGCAAAAATAAGATCCTGGTGTTTACAACGGATGCCGTTTCCACCGATGGGGCCAAGCCGGATGCCGAAAGCTATGGCGGCCGGTATGCCGAATATGCCCCCACCATCTACGCGCTGACCGCCGCCATCGATGCCAAGGATCATTATACGTTCAGCCATAGCCAAAAGGTGGCCGAATATGCCACCACATTGGCTGCCGCTGCCGGCATGAACGAGGATTACATCCACATCATCCAGGAATCGGCCTTGCTGCACGATATCGGCAAAATCAGCATTCCGGAGCATATTCTGTCCAAGCCCGGCCGCCTGACGGATGAGGAGCGCGCCATCATGCAAACCCACGTGGAAAGCTCCATCGCCATTATCCGCCACCTGCCCTCGCTGGATTATGTGGTGCCCTCCGTTGTCGGCCATCACGAGCGGTGGGATGGGCGCGGTTATCCCCGCGGCATTAAGGGCGAGGATATCCCCCTGTCCGCGCGCTGCCTGGCCGTTGCGGATTCCTTCGATGCCATGACGGCGGAGCGCCCCTATAAAAAGGCCCTGCCCGTGGAATACGCCCTGGGGGAAATCGAGAAAAATGCCGGCACACAGTTTGATCCCAACCTGGCCACGCTGTTTGTCCGCCTGGTGCGCTCCGGCAAAATACATGTCGGCAAGCCCTCGGTATAAGGGATGGATATTGCGCAGCGGCAAGGCTGAAGGGCCTTTCATCGGCCATCGACAAGGACGGTGCTGCCCAAAAGGCAGGGCGCAGGCGGCCAAACCCAAAGCAGGGAATTTATAAAAAGGAATATGATGGGCAGCGCGATGGCTGCCCTTGGGGGGATAGTGCCGGCAAGGGCATAAGGCAGCTTCCTTTCAGGCGCCTGGCGACAGGCCGGCAAAGGCGCTTGACCATTCACAAGAACAACCGCTCCAGGAAATAGCAACAGCGGGTTGCTTGGTTTGACGCAGCAACGATGGTACACTTGCCATGAGGCGGTGATGGATATGGAAACCAAGGATGTTATCTTAAAACTCCGAACCCAACATGGATTATCCCAAGATGAGCTTGCGGAAAAAATCCATGTTACCCGGCAAGCGGTATCCCGTTGGGAAACCGGCGAAACCGTGCCCAATACGGAAACACTAAAATGGCTGTCCCGGCTGTTTGATGTTTCCATCAATACGCTGTTAGGCTCTCCCCGAAAATTGATTTGTCAATGCTGCGGTATGCCCCTTGATGATTCAACCATCAGCAAGGAGGCGGATGGCACCTTTAATGAAGAATACTGTAAGTGGTGCTATACCGGCGGGCAATTTGTTTATACCAGCCTTGAGGAATTAACAAACTTCCTTGTTGGGCATATGTCAAACGAAAACTGGCCCCCGGAGCAGGCACGAGCCTTTTTTGAAGCCCAGCTGCCAAAGCTGCATTATTGGCAGCAGATGAAAAAATAAGCGTATATCACGGCTGAAAAGCATACCAGTGCCGCAAGCCAAAGGTTGGAGGGATCGCACACTCATCCCACGGTTGCATGACCTGCCGCCGAAGACCAGGCGGACGGCTAAAGCATTGGATATCCGCACACAAACCTCATTTTTAAAAACCGCAAAAAGGGCTAACCGATTTAAGCAAAATCAGTTAGCCCTTTAGCTTTAAACCATGAAGTTTTGTTGCAGGGGCGTTGCCGCGGAGCAGTCTCAGCTGGTCAAAAGTCCTTGACTTTCAAGTAATTCCGGCCCGCCTAAAATTATTTCCACTCGATCCACCAAGCAATAGCTTAAATATTTTATATATTATGGATTCTTAGCATTATTCAGATTATTCAGGAATTATGGTGTATCATAATTCCTGTTGTTATTTTTGTCATGTTTAAGCTTCTATTCCAACGTTTTTGTAATTAATTATATGTTTTATTATTTTTTATATTATCCAATTAAATTATTTTTGATTTCCACTCTCGCCGTTTTTGTTTTCATCGGAAGAACTATCATCCATATGATTATTCTCATTATTGGAGTCGCATATATCATTATCAATACTTTCTGGAGACTCGGCATTTAAATTCCAAGATGTATCTTGTAATCCTAAAGGTGTTTGTTTTGTTCTGGAAAAATCCAATACCCTACATGCTTCTGTGATTTGCTCAAGAGCAGGTGAAATTATAGTCCTGATTGCTTGTAATGTTGGAGCTATGTTTGCGGTTATAGCTTGAGCTATGTTTCGGCTAAATTCTTTAAATGCTTTAGACACTTCTGACATGGCATTTCGAATATGTTCCGAGTTCTTTTCAGCAAAATCCTTCTCCTCGGTAATCTTGATAGCTTTAACCACTGCTGTGTTAAGTTTGCTTATCAGTTGGTTACTTTCGGCATATGCTTTCTTATAGAAAAACTTGAAATGAGCTATAGCATTCCTATGTTTACGGATTTTCTCGATT
>JAQXFY010000012.1 GCA_029006015.1 bacterium | reverse complement strand
ACTGTTCGATGAAGGGCGGATGGTGAGCGAGGTCATAGAGCGGTACCAGCCCCAAATGCAGGCGGCGGCGGATAGGTTTGCAATGGGCGCCATAACAGTATTGGACGATATTGCTACGCCCCGGTTACCCGAAAACATCCTCAAAAGCCCGCAAATGCTAACGGAAGCGGTAACGCTGACGGAAACGCGGGATGGATTGGTAATAACCATCCCCAACCCGGAGGGCAAGCGGTTGGAGCTGGATGTATGCAAGCTTGGTGGGGAAGCGTTTTTCCCAGCCTTGGTCTATTACGATATCACATTGGGTTATCGCGTACTGGAAGGCTATGATTGCCTAAAAGGAATACGGATCAATCTGCAAGATGATAAAAGCAACATCCATACGAATAAAACGATATGGGAAGGCGAACTCAAGCAAGAGGAAGTGGTGACCTTCCGCCTGGTGTATGGCTCCAAGGAAAAGGAAGAGACGATAGGATTGTATCTGTTTATGGCTTTGGATAAAGGGCCGGTGACGCTGGAAATAACGCAACTGGATATAAAGGGAACAAAGCCGGAAGAATAGCAGCTTACGGTGTAAGCCCAAAGCAATAAAGGCATGGGCCCGAAAGTGAGATGGTGCAATATGATGTAGGCAAGAGGTTGGCAAGGAAGGGGACAAAAAAGCCTACGGGCAAGCGTAAACTCATGATCGTAGTGTTGGCATGCATGATGGCAATCATGCTACAGACGGTAGTTGGTGGCGCCATTACGGCTACCTTAACAAGTGCTTCAGCCTCAGATTATGACGAATCAGAGGGACGAGCAACCGCGGTAACCTGGACGGCGAAATGCACCTCAAGTTCTTCGACCGAACTGTATGGGGATGTATCCTCTCGTCTAGAGGGCACTAACAGTTGGACAATCGAAGATAGCGATTATGTATTAGGCGGTCGTTCGATCAGCCGTAGAGTAAATCCAGGAACCCCATTATATTGGAAGGTATATGCAGAACGCGCAATGGGTATCCCGACGGGCTATGTGTCCGCTAATATCTCTTAATAGCATCTATGATGCTAAACAAACAAAAATGCCCTCACCCAATGCCGGGTGAGGGCATTTGCGTAGATCAGATACCGGGAACATGCGTACTAAAAATACAGATTTTAGATGTATACAATACGTGGAAAAGTCGTTCCCCCCGGTTTGTGCATAGCCCATCCGGCCCAGGTCTCAGCCCGCTTATGGCCATTGGCGGTTGTGCCCAAACTCCGGCTTAGTCCTTCAGGCAGCGCCGCACATCGCCATGCCCGGCCGGCTGCCCCCTTCCCCGATGCAGCCAGGCTCATCCATCCATGAAAACAGCAGGGCTATGCCAGCCCGATGCCCGGGTAAAAATAAAGAAGAATGTCCTGCCAGGCAGCGCCGCCTTCCGCCATGGCGCGGGCGCCCAACTGGCTCATCCCCACGCCATGGCCGCTGCCATATACGGTAAAGCGCGCGCCTTGCGCGGTTTTTTCCACGGTAAACAGCGCCGATGGCAGCCCAAAAGCTTCCCTGGCGCCGGCCCCGGACAAAATGGCGGTGCCCACCTGCATCCAGGCTACCCGGCCGGAAGCATCGTGCGCCAGCACACATACCTCCCCACCGCCGCCGATTTCCTTTAGCCTGTCCAGGCCAACTTCGATGGTGGCCACGCGCTGCTGCGTGCCCGTTGGCGCAGGAACCGATACCAGATAGGGCAAGGTTTCCCCAAAGGCAGCACCCTCCTGTGTAGCCAGGGCGGAACAGCTATGGTAATAAACCCGCGCGATCTGCCCGCGATAGATCATAACCTGCCCTTGCGTGGCTTCCACGCAGGCTTTAAGCTTGGCCTCGTATTGCGGATATTGATCGCCCCACTGCTGCCGGCGGGCAGCCTCATCATAAAATTGCTGGCAACAGGTATAATCATCGCAAACATCGGCCTGATGGGTGCTGCACCCGCCGCGCGCGCGCTGCTCCAGCACGCGGGTACGGATGGCAACGGCCTGGGCCTTGAGGGCTTCCTCTGGAAAAAGGGCCGGCATTTCACCGGCCAACGCGCCCAGGATGTATTGCTCCAGCTCCATTTGCTGCGCCTTATTTTGGCTGCTGCGCCATAAAAGCACCCCCTGCGGCAGCTGTGATCCGGGTGTGGGGGCGGGCGGCTGCGCCGTCTGGCCCGTTGGCGCCGGGCCGGGCCGGTCCGTATTTTGCGGCGCGCTCGCGCACCCCCCAAGAAGCAGCATGATGCATAACATAACCATGCCCAGGCGTTTATCCATGGCACACCCTCCTTTGTTACATGCCCCTTTTTATTTCATGATGCAAATTCGCCGTTTATGCCGCATTTTTTGGCCGAATCAAGCCAAACTATCGGCATGGAGGTGTACGCATGAGCAAAAATCCCTTTTCTAATTTGTTTTCCAAAAAGGAGGGCCGGCGCGATTGGTCGACGGTACTTTCGCTGAGCGTTGGTTTTTTGCTGGTAGCCGGCGCCGCGGTGCTGGCGGCCTGGCCGCAAAAAAGCCCCGAGCCCGGCACCACCCCGCCCACAAACGTGGTTACCCCAAGCAACACCCGGGGGCCGGTGGCTGTTGTAACGCCGCCGGATGATACCAAAGCCGTGGCAGGCACCATTTTTTCGCGCACAACGCCCACCCCGGGCCACACGGCCACACCGGCGCCCACGCCCATTCAAACACCCGATACCCCCCAGGCGCCGCACGCCACGCCCAAGGTGCTCAAGGAGCTGCAGCTGCCCAGCCAGGGCGCGGCCGGCATGCGTTTTAGCCAGGATGCGCTGGTTTTTTCCACCACCCTCAAGCAGTGGATGACGCATAACGGCCTGGATTTATGCTGCACGGAGGGAACACCGGTGGCCGCCGCTGCCGACGGCACGGTGGTTTCGGTTAAAAACGATGCCCTGATGGGCATGACGGTAACCATCGAACATACCGACAGCGTTAAAACCATCTATTCCAGCCTGCAGGAAACCGTCAAGGTAAAAGCCGGAGATCAGCTAAAAAAAGGCGATATCATCGGCGCGGTGGGCACAACCGCCATCAGCGAATGCGAGGAAGGCGCCCATCTGCACTTTGAAGTATGGATAAACGATAAGCCCATCGATCCTGCCTGCTATCTGGAGCTTCCCAAGGGCGAGTAACCCTGCCCCGCGCGCCGCAGTACAACCGGGCCGCTCTGTAAAACAGGGCGGCCCTTTGGTATGCAGCCGCCGGGGCAATGAGCATCAGGGGATGCGCCGGGCTGCATCGGGGCTGCCCGGCCGGGGCGCCCAGGCCTGCTTGCCCGTTTTTGCCTTTGGCAATGCCCTTTTCCCTTAACCGTTTGTTCATCAAACGGCGCGCCCTTGTTCATGGATTTGAAAAATAATCCGGGTAAGCTAAACTCATCCACCCAAAGGGGGCCTGAACATGAAAAAAAAGAATTTTCCATATCCACACACGGTGTTTATTTTCCTGATGTGCGCCATCATTGTTTTTAGCA
>JAQXFY010000011.1 GCA_029006015.1 bacterium | reverse complement strand
CCAAAGTTCTCCTTCAGGATTCCCATATCATGGGTTTCAAGCAATTCGCTTACAGTACCGGATAATTCATCACAGGTATCGCATCCATACACCAAATAGCTCAACGCGATTGCGTTCAGTACCGCATCATTCTCTGAATACGCTGCAGTCGGCGGATTTGGTATGTTACCGCAGGGAATGCTGCCGGTTTTGCGTATTACTTTCCAAACGCATCCTATGACAAAAAAGATCATGATAACGATCAGGATATTCCTTAACCGCTTTTCATGTACCGCTTTCACAGGATTCTTTTTCTCACGGAGGTTCTCTTCCTGCAAATCTTTTTCCTCCACAACGTCCGATTTGTATATCTATTCGGCTCCATATTATCATGTAACAGGGTGAGATACAAGAACAGCCACAGCAGTACAAACTACTGTGGCTGTTAACTGTTTCACGACCACCCGGCTATATCCCGCCTTTTTGATTGCGGATGCCTGATCAGGGGTTGATGGCGCGGCCCAGCACTTCGATGGCCTTTTGCAGCTGGGTATCGGTTTCATCGTTGAGCGCCGCCGGGTTCTTTTTAAGCTCCTCCGGCAGATCCACGATGACATCGGGCAGCAGGCCCTCGCCATGGATGGCATTGCCGTTGGGGCTGAACCACGCTTCGCTTGTGATCTTAAGCTGCGCTCCGTCATCAAAGCTGTAGAAAGATTGCGCAATGCCCTTGCCAAATGTCTGCGTGCCTACCACGGTGCCGCCGCCCAGTTCCTTGACGGCGCAGGCCAGCACTTCCGCTGCGGAGGCGGTATAGCCGTTGACCAATATCGTTACCGGCAGGTCCAACTGATGCTTGCCGGAGCAGGAATAGGTGGTTTCCTCGCCGGCCTTGTTTTTCATCGTCAGTACCGTGCCCTGGGGCAGGAAACGATCGGCGATGGCAATGACATCGTCCAGCCCGCCGCCGGGGTTGTTGCGCACATCGATAATCAGGCCCTTGGCCCTATCCTGCGTTAACTGGATGATGGCTTTATCAAACAGCGTGGAAGCGTTGCCGTCAATGGAATCCAGCTTGATGTAGCCGATGCTGTCGGCAAGCATGCGCCATTCGCACTGGTCGGCCTGCACCTTTCTGCGGATGCAGGACAGCGTCACGGTGTCGCTGCCGCGGCGAAGCTCCAGCCGCACAAGGGTATCCGGATCGCCCGATACCAGGGAGATGACTTCTTCCTGATCCATGCCGATAACATTTTGGATATCCTCCTGCCCCTGGCCGACGCCGATCAGCACATCGCCCACCAGCACGCCGGCATCCTTGGCCGGGGAATCGCTAAACAGCTGCACGATGATGAAGGCCTTTTGCTCCTCATCATATTGCACGCGCACGCCGATGCCGGCATAGATGCCCTCGGAAGATTGGAAGTAGCTGGCGGCTTCCTCGGCGTTAAAATAGGCGCTGTAGGCATCGCCCAGGCTGTCCACCGCGCCCTTGAGCGCACCCTCCACCAGCTTGTTTTCATCGACATCGCCGTAGTAATGCTGCCCGATCAGATCGTTCAGCGATTTCAGGCGATTAAACTGCTCCAGAAAGGTATAATCGCTTTTGTCCACCAGTACCTTATCCTGGTTGCGCACCCAACGCGCGTCGATAAATACCGATGTGCCCACAACGGCGCACACCGCGGTAATCACCGCAACGATTACCGCCATCCATACGGCCTTTTTCTTGGAAATCATGGCATTGCCTCCTTTAGGGTTGGGATGATAGCGGATATAAACGGGCGCTTGCCCGGAATTAACCTTTGGCTACGCCATCCTCGCGCGCCGCCTGGGCAACTGCCTGGCCGACGGCCTGGCCGATGCCGGGCAAAAAGGGCGAAGGAATAACGCAATCCGGCCCCAGCTGGTTTTCGTCCACCAGGGAAGCCAGCGTGCGCGCCGCTGCCACCTTCATGCCCGCCGTGATGCGCGATGCCCGCACATCCAGCGCCCCCCTGAAAATGCCGGGGAAAGCCAGCACATTGTTGATCTGGTTGGGGAAATCCGACCGCCCCGTGCCCACCACGGCGGCGCCTGCTTCCCGGGCCAGGCCGGGCTCGATCTCCGCCACCGGGTTGGCCATGGCAAAAACGATGGCGCCGGAATGCATGGTTTTAACCCATTCCGGCTTGAGCACGCCGGGGCCGCTGACGCCGACAAAGGCATCCGCCCCGCGCATGGCCTGCTCCAGGCCGCCGGAGATGCCCGCATGGTTTGTTTTGGCAACCAGGGCGCGCCGATCCTCATCCAAACCCGGGGTATCCTGCGACAGGATGCCCACCCGATCCACCGCGGTAATATCGCCAATGCCGGCTTCCAGCAGAATGCGCGCGCACGCGCTGCCCGCCGCGCCCATGCCGCATACCACCACGCGCATATCCGACAGCTTTTTGCCGGTCACGCGCGCGGCGTTCATCATACCCGCCAGCACCACCACGGCGGTGCCGTGCTGATCGTCGTGGAAAACCGGGATGTCCAGCGCCTCCACCAAGCGGCGCTCGATTTCAAAGCAGCGCGGGGCGCTGATATCCTCCAGATTGATGCCGCCCAGCCCGGGGGCCACGGCGCGCACGATGGAAACAATTTCATCCGGATCCTTTGTATCCAGGCAAAGGGGCATGGCATCGATGCCGGCAAAAGCTTTAAACAGCACGCATTTGCCTTCCATTACCGGCAGCGCCGCCTTGGGGCCGATGTCCCCCAGGCCCAGCACCGCCGTACCGTCGGTAATGACGGCTACCGTGTTCCATTTGCGCGTATAGGTATAGGCAAGCGCCTCGTCCCGGGCGATTTCCCGGCAGGGCTCGGCTACGCCGGGCGTATAGGCCAGTGAAAGCTCCTCCCGCGTGGTGACCGGGCAGGCGGCTTCAAACCGAAGCTTGCCCGCCCATTTTTTATGGGCTTCCAATGCCTGTGTTTTGATATCCATGGGCGATACCCCTTTCGTGGCTATGGCCGTTTTTTCTATTTTATATGACGCCTTTTGGTTTGTCCAGCATGCCGGCGCGTTCAAGGCGCTCGCGCACCATAAACCAGATTTCCAGCGCGGCTGCATCATCGAAGGAGCGAAGATCCAGCCCGGTCTCCTGGCGGATTTTATCCAGCCTGTATACCAGCGTGTTGCGGTGCACAATGAGCGCCCTGGCCGTATCCGCCAGCGACAGGCCGCACCGCAAAAAAATACGTGCGGTTTGTAAAAGCTCTTCCGACAGCGTGCACAGCATCCCCCTGCCCAGGCCCGTGAAATACGCCTGGCATGCCTGGTCATCGGCCTGCTGAATAAAAAGCGCAAGCCGGCTGCCGTCGTAGGAGGTTACGGGGGCCTGGCTGCCATGGGCAACGGCAAGCGCTTGGGCTGCCTGGGAAAATGCGGCGTACCACTTGGCGGGCGAGGTGACCGGCGAGCTGATGCCGCAAGTGGCCTGCACCAGATATTCCCCCACCAGGGAGGATACCACCAGCTCGGCGGCTTGCTGGGCGGAAAGCTCATCCTGCTCGCGGCGCAAAATGGCGGCGGTATCCGCCGTCAGCGCCAGCGTAAACTCGCCTTCATCGGGCGGAAAGGCTTGTTCCCATACGGAAATCACCATATCCGCCTGGCCGATGGCGCGCATTAAAATCAGCCGCCGCGGAGCACCGTCGGCAAACGCGGCAGGCAGCAGGGCAGAAGCCTCCGGCACGTTGTCGGAGGCCAGCAGGGCATGCAAAATATGCTGAAGGGGCATGCGCTGATACAGGGCACCCGATACCACCCGGGCCACCAGCTGTGCGCTGGTTTGATCGCCCGATACCAGCACCCGGTAGCTGCGCGGGCCGATGGCCACCTGTGTGCTGGCATTCATCCGTTCATCGCCAACGCTGGCCAGCACCATGCCGCGGTCATCGGTAATTTGCACGGAAAGCCCGGTCTGTGCCTGGATGGATTCAAGCTCCCCCTGCAATACCTGGTTCATGGGCACACCTCCGCCACATACGTTGTTTTCCTTATTATACCATATCTATTGGTTGCAAACACGGCCCGGATGCAAGAAGGGGCTGCTGCGCGTTATCGGCCAGGCCGGGCCGCTGCGCATGCGGCGCAATTCCACCAATTTGGTGCCGGCCTTTTTATACAATGGGGGCGAACCATTTGGAATCGGGCGCCGTCATATGAATATACCCCCTTCATTCCCCCACAAGTTATTATGAAAAGGAAGGTTTCACCTTCCCGCCAGAAACGGCTGAAAACCGTTGAAAATCAAGCAGTTATGGTTTGAAGGAGAACCTTCAACACCATAGCTGCTTTTGGTATGCAGCGGAGGCAGCAAAGTGAAGGATGTCAATGGAATACTTCGTAGCAAGCCGGGCCGTGCCTCCAACATTAGTCATGCTAATGCGCACTTATACATACATGGTTCGGCCCATGAAAGCCTTTGGCTTCCACGGGCTACGCTCGGCGATTGCAAGCAATCGCTGTCGCTAGTCATGCTTCGCATGACCTCATTTGTCAACGTATGTCGTGCGCCCTGCGGGGCTGTTGCGGACTTTGTCCGCGATGGGGCAGGCCCCATACCCCGGGATACGATACGGCGCCTGCGGGAGCCACAACGAAGGAGGAACACTTGGATTTCTTTTACTGCGCGCTCAAGCTCATCTCGCGAAACAAGGGACGTGCCGCATTTTAAACTTGACAGAGCAAAGCGGGAAGTCTATTATATAAACGGTCGTTTGTTTTTTCAACGGGAAGGGGGAGCCTGTTGCGCACAGTCAATGAAGAAGCCCGCAGGGCAAAGCAAACCGAGATCATGGAGGCGTGCTTTGACTGCTATGCGGAGAACGGGCTCTTCGCCGTCGGCGTCAAAGCCGTCGCGGACGCGTGCGGCTGCAACGTGGCGAGCCTGTACCAGTATTTTGACAACCTCGACGACCTGATCGTGAGGTCCACCGAGCACTGCATGAGCTGGGTGGAGGATGAATTCATGGCGAAAGCCCCCATGGATGCGGAGGCGCTGGTGCGGTTTATCGACGAAATCCCCTACTGGACGGCGGAGCACCACGGCAAAAAGTACCGGCTGATGTATCAGGTTTACACC
>JAQXFY010000010.1 GCA_029006015.1 bacterium | reverse complement strand
CATACATCATCAGCGTGCCCGCCATCGCCGCGTTTAAGGATTCCACTTTCCCGCGCATGGGCAGGGAATAAACCAGGGAAACGGCCAGCACCTCCGCGCCGACCCCGCGCGCCTCGTTTCCGATAACAATGGCCAGGCGCTCCGGCGTTTCCACCCGGGCAAAAAAGTTTTCCCCGTGCATGGCGGCCGCCCACAGCGCTATTCCGCTATCCTTCAGGGCTTGAACCGCGGCCAACGTATCGCCTGCCCGAAAAACAGGCACACGCAAAATGGAGCCCATCGTGGCGCGCACCACCTTGGGCGCCCACGGATATGCCCCGCCGCAGCAAATGACGCCGTCAAACCCCGCCGCTTCCGCCGAACGGATCAGCGTGCCGACATTTCCCGGATCCTGCAGGCCGTCCAGCACCAGCGTCCGCCGCCCGGCCGTATCCGAAAAACGGCGTTTCTCCGGCAGCCTTGCCATGGCGCAGACCCCCTGGGGCGTCACCGTCTGGCAGGCGCCCTGCATGGCTTCCTGCGATACCACCAGGCATGAAACCCCTGCCTTTTCCAAAGGTGTACGCCATTTTTCCTGCATCTGGGGCGTAATCAGCGCCCCTGCCAGCGGCCAGCCTTCACGCAGGGCTTCCCCCACCATGTGCTCGCCTTCCAGCAAAAAAAGGCCACGGTTTTCACATTCTTTAGACGTGTGAAGGGCTTTATAGTTTCGGATTGTCGGGCTGGTTGGCCTGATGATATCCAAGCGTGCCCCTCCTTTACCCCATTTATCCGGCGCCGTTTGCCATCAAGCAGGCTTTTGCGCCATAGCCGGCAGCACATTTTGCATGGGCCGCAGCCACCCTTCCTATTGTAACAGAGGGGGCGCGCCCGAAAAAGGGAAAAGCGGGCAAATTTCCTTCATAAAACCTTATGGCCGCCTTCAACTTGCGATATGGCTGCACCCGGGCATATGCCATCCCGCCTTTGCGCTAGGCCGCAGCACCGTTTTCCGGCATTTCAGCCTTCTCGCCGCCGCCCTTGCGCGTTTAAAGAGCCCCCTCATGGTTCCATAAAGGCGGCGCAACCGCCTTATTCCATGGCGGATGTATCGATTTCAATGGCCGATACATGCTCCAGGCGCAGGATTTTCCCCAACCGGTAGTCAACCGGATGATGAAACAGCGGCCCATCGACAACGATGGTATGATATTCACCGTTTTCCCCACAAAGATCAATGCCATATTGCTGCATATCCAGCAAGATCTGATCATCCAACGTTTTCCCCAAAAAGCATTCCGGGAGTTTTTCGGGGTGTACGCATTTTATCAGGCACTTATATCCGGCATGAACAACTTCCCGCACCAACGATTGCCGGTTTTCGTTCCACAATGGCAGCTGCGCCTTGATGCCGGCAGCCTGGCACCTCTCCTCGTTCCAGCACCTGTGCCCTTGTATATCAATATCCCCAAAAACGCAGGCTTCGGCGCCCCATTCTCTGGCGTTTGCCAGTGCCTTTTCCATGGCGGTGTTATAATCGCTGCCATCCGTATAGCCGCACCAGAGCGGAATGCGCAGGGCTTTGGAAATGCTGCCAAGCAGCGCTTCATCGGCGCCGTGGAACCATGAGCGCTGTACATTTGTATTAAACATAACAAGCAGCCCCACCGGCGTATGGCCCTGGGCCACCATGCGGTGCAGCGCAAGCATGCTATCTTTTCCCGTGCTAAATGCGGTTACAAATTTCATGTTTCTACCGCCCTTTTCCCTGGCCTATAAAAAATGATCGCTTTACCCAAATAGCATTATACCATATTTTTGTGCATGCGCAGGCATGCTGCGCGGGTGCAGCCAAAGAGGCGGGCATATGGTTTATCCATACCATTTATATACCCAGTGCCACCCTCCGCACTGGTCTTGAAGCGCCCTGTGGTAACATGATACAATTTCCAGCTTTTTCTATGTTTATCGGGGCTAAAGCCCGCTAATATGGCGCGTCCTTTTCATTACAAAAAAACCGGGCCGAAATTTCGGCCCGGTTTCGATATAAGCCCGGATAGCATTTAGGCCAGCTGAGCCTTGGCGGCTTCCACCAGCGCGGCAAAACCGGCCGCATCGGTGACGGCCAAATCGGCCAGCATCTTGCGGTTGACGGTAATCCCGGCCTTTTTCAAGCCATTGATAAAGCTGCTGTAGTTGATGCCGTTCATGCGGCAGGCCGCGTTGATACGGGCAATCCACAGGCGGCGGAAATCGCGCTTGCGCAGCTTACGGCCAATATAGGCATAGCTCATCGCCTTCATAACGGCTTCGTTGGCTACACGGTACTGCTTGCTGCGGGCGCCCCAATAACCCTTGGAGAGCTTTAAAACCTTGCGGCGTTTCTTATGGGCATTGACAGCCCTTTTAATGCGTGCCATCTGACATTACCTCGCTTTCGAAGGATTATTTATACGGGATCATCTTGCGGATGGTCGGCGCCTCGGTCTCCATCGCGGTGGTCGACTGACGCAAGTTGCGTTTACGCTTGGACGTTTTGGACGTCAGAATGTGACGGTGATACGCCTTGAAGCGCTTGACGCGGCCCGTACCGGTCAGGCTGAAACGCTTAGCCGCAGCGCGGTTGGTTTTCATCTTGGGCATGGGGGGTCCTCCTCTCTTGTCTTGGGCCTTATTCCTTGGGGGTGATGGGCGAAACGAACATCTGCATGCTGCGCCCTTCCAGCTTGGGTGGCCGCTCCACCTTGCCGCAATCCTTGATTAGCTCCGCAAAGTGTTGCATTACCCCTTCGCCCAGCTTGGCATGCACGATCTGGCGCCCACGGAACCGGATCGACACCCGCACCTTATCCCCTGCCTTGAGCATACGCGCCGCGTTCCTGGCCTTGATTTCCAGATCGCGGTCCTCAATGCTGTAGGACAACTGGACTTCCTTGACGGTAATAATCTTCTGTTTCTTACGGTTCTCCTTTTCCCGCTTGGAAGATTCAAAGCGGTACTTGCCGTAATCCATGATGCGGCAGACCGG
Organism: bacterium; assembly: GCA_029006015.1. GTDB lineage: Bacteria > Bacillota > Clostridia > Christensenellales > SUG1161 > SUG1161. The sequence continues at coordinate 1,244 of JAQXFY010000010.1, read as the reverse complement.
CGGGGCCGCCTGCGGCGCGATCATCACCAGGTCAAGCTCCTTTCCTTCGGCAATGGCATTGGCCTGGCTGGTCGGCATAATGCCAAGCTGCTGGCCGTTTTCATCCACCACGCGAACCTGAGGAACCCGGATATCCTCGTTGATGAGCAGGTTATCGGTGTTGATAGCGATGCACCTCCAAAGAAAAATGGCGGGCCGTAAGAGCCCGCCATGTATCCTCAACAAAAAACATTTGCTTTTTGCACGCGGCCTTGTTCCCCGCGACCCGGGCTGGCATTACCGCCGGGTGAGAAGCTTGCAAGCTCCAACTTTCCATCGGCTATTTTATCCGATATCCGGCGGCCTGTCAAGCCCTATTGATGGGTTAAACCCGCTTTTTTTGCCAAAGGGCACGCCCTGGTGCGCAACAGGCCGGCGCAAGGTACGCCGTCCATCCGCCTTGCCCCCTCCGGCATATCAGCCCAGGATGGCCCCATCATACAGCGGGAATTTTTCGCACAGGGCCAGCACGCCTTCCTTAACGCTGTCGATGGCGCTGTCGCCTTCCTTAACCAACCGGGCGATAAAGCCGCCGATCTGGCGCATTTCGCCTTCCCCCATCCCGCGGGAGGTAACCGCCGGGGTGCCCAGGCGGATGCCGCTGGTTACAAAGGGCGAAGCCTGATCGAAGGGAATGGTATTTTTGTTGGCGGTGATATGCGCGGCATCCAGGCGTTTTTCGACATCCTTGCCCGTTTGCCCATTGGCCGATACATCCACCAGCATCAAATGGTTGTCCGTACCGCCCGAAACCAGCCGCAGGCCATTTTCGGTAAGGGTAGCCGCCAGCGCCTGCGCGTTTTTGACGATCTGCCCCTGATATGCGGCAAATTCCGGCTGAAGCGCTTCTTTGAAGCAAACGGCCTTGGCCGCGATGACGTGCATCAGCGGGCCGCCCTGCGTGCCGGGGAAAACCGCCTTATCGATTTTTTTGGCATATTTGGCCTTGCACAAAATCATGCCGCCGCGCGGGCCGCGCAGCGTTTTATGCGTGGTAGTCGTAACAAAATCCGCATAGGGCACGGGGCTGGGATGCAGACCAGCGGCCACAAGGCCGGCGATGTGCGCCATATCCACCATCAAATAGGCGCCCACCTCATCGGCGATGGCGCGGAAGGCGGCAAAATCCAGCGTGCGCGGATAGGCGCTGGCCCCCGCGACAATAAGCTTGGGCTTGTGCTCCAGGGCCAGGGCGCGCACGGCAT
>JAQXFY010000009.1 GCA_029006015.1 bacterium | reverse complement strand
CGTGCTGGTGCAGGTGCTCAACAAATCCGGCCGCGAGGATATCGCCATGATCGCGGGGCTGGCAGGGCTGACGGTGGTGGCGCTGATGGTGCTTAAGCTGGTGACGGATCTATTCAGCCAGATCAAGGTGCTGTTTTCCATGTACGGATGAGGGGCGTTAAAGGTGATTGCAGATGATCGGACAGATGCTGGGGCTGGTGGCGGCGGCGGTGCTGTGCCTGGTGCTCAGGCGCGACCACGCCGTGTGGGCGGCCGGCGTAGCGGTGACGGCGGGGCTGGTGGTGCTTATCCGGCTGATGCCGGAGGTGGCTTCCGTCATGGGAATGGCTTCCCGGGCCATCCAATCTTTGGATGGACAGGCCGCCCCGGTGCTGCTGCGCGCGGGCACCGTGGCCTGGTGCAGCGAAATCGGCAGCGGCTTGTGCGAGGATGCGGGCGAGGATGGGCTGGCCAAAAAGATCGTGCTGTGCGGGCGCATCGGCATTCTCGTAGCCTCATGGCCGCTTGTCGAGGATTTGTTTTGCTTGGTATCGCAGCTATGCTGCTGATGGCGGGGCGCGTGGCAGCCAGCGATATGCCGCCCGGGCTTCAGGGCGCGGCAAGCGAGCTTATGGATAAGCTGCCGGTCGAACAGTTGGGCGAGGGCGGGCGACAAACCGTCGAAGGCATTTTACAGGGCGATATGCCGGCCTGGACCAAACAGCCGCTTCAATATTTGTTTGATTTGGTTGGCATGCACGCCAGGGATATCCTGCTGGGCATGGCGGGCGTGCTGTCCGTGGCGCTGGTGGGCGGCGTCATGCTGCACCTGCTGCCGGGGGATAAAAACAAACCGCTTTTAACCTTTGCCATTCTGGCGGCGCTGGGGGTCAGCGCGGGGGTGTGGCTGCTGCCAACGGCCGGTCAGGCGCGCGCCGCCCTCCGGCAGATCGATGCCACGGTATCGGGCGGCCTGCCGCTGATGAGCGTGCTGCTGGCCGCAGGTGGGCGCATCCGTACCGCCGCCACGGTGCAGACGGTGTCCGCGCTGTTGTCGGGCGGCCTTATCCGAACCTGCACGCAGGCGATGATGGGCGTATCCGTGGCGTGCGCGGGGCTGGCGGTTGCCTATGGCGTCAGCGGCGAGGCCCTTGTGGAGGATATATGCGGCGCGGTGCAGACTTGCCTGCGCATGGCCTTGGGCGCCCTGTGCGCGCTGTTTGGCGGGGCGATGGCCATTTGCCTGTTGCCCGCCCAGGCGGCCGATTCGCTGGCGCTGTCGGCAGCCCGGTACGCGGCCAGCTCGGTAACGGTGGTGGGGGCGCTGGCCTCGCAGGCACTGTCCAGCGCCCTGGGCAGCAGCCATCTTTTGCGAAGCGCCATCGGCTCGGGCGGCATTATCTTTGTGCTGTCCGCCGCACTGGCGCCCGCCGTCGGCCTGGGGCTGACCTCGCTTTTGATGCGCCTGTGCGGGGGATTGGCGGAAATTATGCTGGGCGGGCGGGCCGGAGGCATGCTGCGCCTGCTGGGGCGCACGGCGGGGACGATGGCGCTGCTGGTCATCGCGCCGGCAGCGATGGCGGTGCTGTCGCTTGTGGTGTTGAGCGGTTGGGGGGGATAAGGATGGAGAATATCGTGGAGTGGATCCGCGGCGTAGCGGTGGCCGCCATTGCGGGGGGCTGCGTGGTGGCGCTGGTAAACGGCAAGGAAGGCCAACAGGCCGTTCGCTGGTGCGCCGGGCTGTGCGTGCTGTATATGCTGATTTCCCCGGCCGTCAGCCTGGCAAAGGATTGGCCCAGGGAGGAAATTACCTGGCAGCAACCCGAGTATCGGGAGGGCATCGGCTGGACGGTGCGCACCATGGCCCAGGGCATCCCGGGGCTGGAAACGGTGGGCATTACCGTGGTGCTGAACGGGGATGGCTTGCCGGAAAAACTGGTTTTTACCGGCGATCAGGCCGCCACCGCGGCCGACCGGGTGGCCGGTGAAACGCTGGCGGGCATCGTGGGCCGCCTGTATGCGCTGGAGGGTGCGCCTGAAACCGAATGGAGGGTTGAACCATGATGGCGGCCATGCTGGAAAAATTGCGCAACAAATGGGCCAAACTGGCGGTGCGCCAGAAAATTGCCGTGGCGGTGGCAGCTGCGGGCGTGCTTATCCTGGCCTGCAGCCTGGCGCTGCCCGGGGCGGGGGCAAACACCCCCCATGCCTTCATAGAGGGGGAAGAGCAGCGCCTGGCGCGTACCCTGTCCGCCATTAAGGGGGCCGGAAAAGTGGAGGTGATGATTACGTATGATTCTGTACTTGTTTCATCATCCGGCGGCATATCATCGGGTGATGGGGCAAGCGCAACGCCGGTTCCGGGCGGCATCCGGGGGGTGATTGTCATCGCGGAAGGCGCCGGGGACCTGGCCGTGCTGGCCAAACTGCAGCGCGCGGTGGAAACCGTGCTGCAGGTCAGGCCCGATCAGGTGGATATCTTTGTTATGTCAGACAAATAAAGGAGGGGTATTATGATTCAGGCTTTTAAACTCAACAAACGCATCCTGGTGGCAACCGGGCTGGTGGGGCTGCTGCTGGTGGCGGCATTTGTCAACCACGCCATCAACACCAATCAGTCCACCGTCAACCCCAAGGAGGAGGGCGCAGCCACGCAAACAAGCTCTGCCGCGGCGTTTGCCGCCTACCGGGCCGAGCGCAACCTGACCCGCCAGCGCGAGGTGGAATACCTGGATTCCATCATCGCCAATACCGAAACCGCGCAGGATATGCGCGGCAAAGCCCAGCAGCAAAAGCTGGATCTAACCCGGTATATGGAAAGCGAAATCAATATGGAAACCGTGCTTAAAACCAAGGGGCTGACCGATTGCGTGGTATCTTTAAGCAAGGATGCGGTCAATGTCATGGTCAACCTGCCGCAGCTGACAACCGCCCAGGTGGCCCAGGTGGTGGAAATCGTGCAAAGCGAAACGGAACTGGATACCTCCAGCATCAAAATCATCCCGGCCACCTAAGCTTTATAGGGCTAAAAGGGCCCGGCCATGGACTTTTTAGCCGGTGAACGGTATAATAAGGATGCTGATGATCGGGAGGTGTGAATATGGCAGAAGAAAAGCATGAGATCGATATCGTCGATGCAAAGGGCACCGTATCCTATGCAAACGATGTTGTGGCCACCATCGCTGGCCTTGCAGCGACGGAGGTGGAAGGGGTCGCCGGGATGAGCGGCGGTATTTCCAGCGGCATTGCCGAGCTTTTGGGCCGCAAAAACCTGACCAAGGGCGTCAAGGTGGAAGTGGGCAGTTCCGAAGCGGCGATCGATCTGAACGTCATCGTCACCTATGGTGCGTGCATCCCCGAGGTGTGCATGAAGGTGCAAAGCAGCGTCAAAAAAGCCGTGGAAACCATGACGGGGCTGACGTGCGTGGAGGTTAACATCTTCGTGCAGGGCGTTCAGTTTGAAAAAGAAACCAAGGAGCCCGAGCCCCCGCGTGTGCGCTGATGGGCGTGTGGAAAGGGCTGATCCAGGCTGATCCGGCCTGCTGGCGTCCGTCCCCGTAAGGGGGCGGGCGCTATGTGGGGTTTGCCGCCTGCAGATAAGGCGGGCTGCTTTACAAAGGAGGGTTGCGCGATGAAGGCGCGTTTCTGGGACCGCGTGCTGCTGGCTGTTTATATGGTGCTGATGCTGTGCTTCTGGGTGTTTGCGGTGCTGTGGGTATGGGAGTGTTTCCCGTATTTTTCGCCCTCCCATCTGGGCATCTGGGTGCGCATTGGTATTACGGCGGGCTGCGTGCTTTTGTTTATCGCCACGCTGCGGCTGCTGTTTGCACGCGGCCAAAAGCCGCTGCGTGCGGTGCTGGTGGGCCAAAGCGCCCAGGGTGCGCTGCGGGTGACGGTTCCCGCGCTGGAGCAGATCGCCCAGCAATATGCCAAGGATGTTGAAAGCGTATCCTCCATGGCCATTCGTTTTGAACCTTCCAAGGAAGGCGGCATCGATATCCAAGCCAAGCTGACGCTGGCGCAGGGCGCCGTTATTCCGGAGGTTACCCAAATGTTTCAGCAAGGCCTGCAGGCCCATATGGAAACCCATACCGGCCTGAAAGTGGCTGCCGTGCATGTGCTGGTGGAGGCCGCGCCGGCGGCTGCGCCCGCCATGCGCGTGGAATAGCCTGCGGGGGAAGTGGCTATGAACGATTTTTGGCACCATTTGTTTAGCCGCCATGGCTTTAAACTGGTTTGCGGCCTGATCGGCCTTTTGATCGGCATCCTGTTTGTGTCCATCGGCTTTTGGCGTACGCTGCTCATCCTGACGCTGCTGGTAGTCGGGCTGATCATTGGCTATAGCCTGGACCGCCGCCAGTCTTTCCTGGCCTTTATCCAGCAAATGTTTAAAAAGGACGATAGCGATCGATGAGTGGAAAATCATTCAGCCGCTCCGCCACGCGCGAAGCGGCTATGTGTATGTTGTTTGCCTGGTCCCTGGGTGGCCAGGAGGAGGGCGCCCTGCTGGAAGAGCTGGAGGGCAAGGCTGATTTCGAGGCTGCCGCCCGCTATGTGGCGCGCATTGTGGAAAAGCTGGACGATATCGATGCCGCCATTTCCCGCCAGGCCAAGGGCTGGCGTCTGGGGCGCCTGGCGCGGGTGGATCTGTCCGTGCTGCGCCTGGCCGTATACGAAATGGTTTATGAGGATTTGCCTGCCGCCGTGGCCATCAACGAGGCGGTGGAGTTGGCCAAACGCTATGGCGGCGATGAATCGCCGGTGTTTATCAATGGTGTGCTGTCCGCCTATAACCGTGCGCGGGAGGCCGGGGAGGCATGATCCTGGGCATGGACACCAGCTGCTATACCACCTCCGTTGCGCTGGTTGGCGAGGATGGCAGCCTGCTGGCGGATGCGCGCATTCCCCTGAAGGTGGAAGCAGGTGGGCGCGGCCTTCGGCAAAGCGAGGCGCTTTTCCAGCATGTTCAAAACCTGCCCGGGTTGATGGAGGGCGTTTTGGGAAAGGTGCCGGGAAATATTGCCGGTATCTGCGCTTCGGCGCGCCCGCGACCGCAGCAGGGCTCCTATATGCCGGTGTTTACCGCCGGGCATGGCCTGGCGCGCAGCCTGGCATCGGCGCTTGACGTGCCGCTGTGGGAAACTTCCCATCAGGAAGGGCATATCGCCGCGGCGGCCGGGGCTGCGGGCTTTGTGCCCCGGGGCCGTTTCCTGGCCATGCATGTTTCCGGGGGCACAACGGAGATTTTGTCTATTCAGCCCAGGGAAGCGGGATACGATATAACGCTTATGGGCGCCACGCGCGATTTGCATGCCGGCCAGGTGGTCGACCGCATCGGTGTGGCGATGGGGCTGGCCTTTCCTGCAGGGCCGGCGCTGGAAGCGCTGGCGGGCGGCTGCCCCAAAGTGGAAAATGGCCTGGTGACAACGGTGCGCGGCGCCGATTGCCACCTGTCCGGCATCGAGGCCCAGGCGCTGCGCCGCCTGGAGCAGGGAGCCGCGCGGGAGGAAATTGCCCGCGCCGTGTTGGAGGCATTGGGGCGAACGCTGGGCGGTATGGTGCGCGCAGCGGCAAAAGAAACCGGCCTTTCTGCCTGCCTGATGGCGGGCGGGGTTATGTCCAATGCCATTATCCGAAACGTTCTTTTAAAGCGGGCGCCCGATGTGCGGTTTATCTTTGCGCCGCCCCGGTACTGCAGCGATAATGCGGTGGGCTGCGCGCGCATCGGCCTGATGGCCTATACCAAGGCGGAAGCCTAAAAAGGGCGAATGCCCAATTACGAAAGAGGTGCGTATCAATGGCCCAGTTGATCGACGGAAAGGCGATTGCCGCCAATATCCGCGCGCGCATTACAAGCGATGTCGAAACACTTCGCCAGCAAACCGGCGTGACGCCCGGCCTGGCCGTGGTGCTGGTGGGGGAGGATCCGGCTTCCCAAATTTATGTGCGCAACAAGCACCGCGCCTGCGAAGGCTGCGGCATGAAATCCTTTATGCACATTTTGCCGGCCGATACCACGCAGCAGCAGCTGCTTGCGCTTATCGATCAGCTCAACCGGGATGAACAGGTGCACGGCATCCTGGTGCAATCCCCGCCGCCGCCCCACATTGACGAGCTGGCCGTTATCGATGCCATCTCCCCGGATAAGGATGTTGATGGGTTCCATGTTAAAAGCGCGGGGGCGCTGATGGTGGGCCAACGCGGTTTTGTGCCGTGCACGCCGCGCGGCGTTATCGAGCTGATCCGTTCCACCGGCATAAATATGTCGGGCAAGCATGCCGTGGTCATCGGCCGCAGCAATATCGTAGGCAAGCCCGTTGCCATGCTGCTTTTGCGGGAAAACTGCACCGTGACCATTTGCCACAGCCGCACGCAAAACCTGGCGGAAATAACGCGCCAGGCCGATATCCTGGTGGTGGCCATCGGCAAGGCGGGCTTTGTTACGGGCGATATGGTAAAGCCCGGGGCCATCGTCATCGATGTGGGCATCAACCGTGTTGAAGGCAGCAAAAAAGTATGGGGCGATGTGGATTTTGCCACTGCCGAGTCGGTGGCCGGGGCGATTACGCCGGTGCCGGGCGGCGTCGGCCCGATGACCATCGCCATGCTGCTTGAAAACACGCTGGAGGCTGCGCGCCGTGCCGCAGGCTGTTAACATCCCCCACATGGGGGTGGGGCAGCTGAATGCCTATGTTCAGCAACTGCTGGAAGAGGATGTGCTGCTTAGCCAGGTAGCGGTGGAGGGGGAAATCAGCGCATTTAAACGCTATCCCTCCGGGCATTGCTACTTTACCTTGAAGGATGCTGAAGGCGCCATCAGCGGCGTCATGTTTAAGTGGTATGCCGCGCATCTGGCCTTTGCCCCGCGGGACGGCATGCGCGTGGTAGCCTTTGGCAGCGTTACCCTGTATGTGCGGGACGGGCGCTATCAGCTGGCTGTGCGTGCCCTGATGCCCGCAGGCGAGGGGGCGCTGGCCGCCCAGCTGGAGGCGTTAAAGCGCAGGCTGGCGGCCGAAGGGTTGTTTGATCAGGCCAGAAAGCGGCCGTTGCCCGCCTATCCCAGGCGGGTGGCGCTGGTAACCTCCGGCCAGGGGGCGGCGCTGCGGGATATGCTGCGCATCAGCGCCAGGCGTAACCCTGCCATAGGCGTGCTGGTATGTCCCGTGGCCGTGCAGGGCGCGGAAGCTGCCGGGGAAATCGCCGCCATGCTGGAAAAAATTGGCCGCCGGGATGATATCGATGTTATTATCGTCGGCCGCGGGGGCGGCTCGGCGGAGGATTTAATGGCTTTCAGCGATGAGCGCGTGGTGCGGGCGGTAGCCGGCTGCCCGGTGCCGGTGGTATCGGCCATCGGGCACGAGGTGGATACCCCCTTGTGCGATCTGGCTGCCGATGTGCGCGCGGCTACGCCCTCGCATGCGGCGGAGCTTGTTTTCCCCCTGCTTTCGGAGTGGAAGCAGCGTGTGCGCCAGGCCAGGCAGGCCATGGCGGAGGATGCCAGGGGCCGGCTGGCCGGGGCATCCCAACGTGTGGATGGTGCGCGCACCCTGTTGGAAGCGCGGCATCCCGGGCGGGCCATTGAAACGGCCAGGCAGCGGCTTGAAACCTGCCGCCAGCTGTTGGACGAGCGGATGGCCGGGCAGCTTAACCGGCGGGCACTGGCGCTGGGCCGGGCAACGGCCGCGCTGGAAGGCGTAAGTCCGCTGGCCCCGTTGGGCCGCGGTTATGCCCTGCTGCAGTTAAACGGCGCGCCGGTGCGCTCGGTAGCGGCATTGGCCGTGGGTGATAAGGTGGAGGCCAGGCTGGCGGATGGCCGGGCCTATCTGACGGTGGAGGGAAAGGCAACCGATGGCGAGTAAACAAATAAAAACCGGCCAGGCGCCGGATGATGCCGGGTTTGAGGAAACCTTGCAGGCGCTGGAAACACTTGTGGATACCCTAAAGGCGGAGAATTTGCCGCTGGAGCAGGCACTTTTGGCCTATGAACGCGGCATGGCGCTGGCGGGCAGGTGTGAGGCGCTGCTGGCTGCGGCGCAAAAGCGCGTCGCTGTTTTGCTGGAGGATAATCGTGAGGGCGATATGCCCGGGGGGGATACCTATGACGCTGATTGATAAATGGAAACAAACCGTGGAAGAAGCGCTGGAAAACGCGCTGCCGGTGTATGCCGATATTCCCCAGCCCTTACTATCGGCCATGCGTTACTCCTTATTGGCGGGCGGTAAACGGCTGCGCCCGGCCCTTTTGCTGGAGGCGTGTACCATGTGCGGGGGCGATGTCAATGTGGCCATGCCGTATGCCGTAGCGCTCGAGATGATCCACACCTACTCCCTCATCCACGATGATCTGCCTGGCATGGATGATGATGATCTGCGCCGCGGCAAGCCAACCTGCCATAAGGTATATGGCGTGGGCATGGCGACGCTTGCGGGAGACGGCCTTTTAAACCTGGCCATGGAAAAACTGCTGCAAGGCGGCCACAATAAGCTGGGGTGGGAAGCTGCAAGCATCATTGCCAGGGCTGCCGGCCCCCATGGCATGGTGGCGGGGCAGTGCATGGATTTGGATGCCGAAGGCAAGCAGCTGCCAGCCTATGCGCTGGCGGAACTGCAACGGTTAAAAACCGGCGCGCTGTTCCGGGCCGCTATGCTTGCCGGGGCGCACCTGGCATCCGCCGGGGGGAAACGCGAAAAAGCGCTGGCTGCTTATGGCGATGCCATGGGCCTGGCGTTCCAGATTACCGATGATATATTGGATGCCTGCGGCGATACCCAAAAGTTGGGTAAGCAAACCGGTATGGATGAAAAACGGGGCAAGACCACGTATGTTTCCCTGTTTGGCGTGGAAGGCGCGCGCAAACGTGCGCTGGAGCAGGTCAATATGGCGCTGTGTGCGCTTTCCTGCTTTGGCGATGAAGCCGGCTTGCTGCGCGATTGGGTATCCCAACTGCCCGAACGTATGGCGTAGGGGGCGGGAGGATGCAGGTTTTCCTGGATATTGTCACCAACCCGGTGCTGCTGCCCGCCTTTATCAGCTGGTTTATTGCCTGTTCGCTTAAGATGATATTGGATTTGATCCGCAACAAACGGTTAGATTTCAGGCGTTTTGTGGGAAACGGGGGCATGCCAAGCTCCCACACGGCGTTTGTGGTGGCGCTGGCGGTAAAAGTTGGCATGATCGGCGGCTTTGATTCCCTGCTGTTTGCTGTGGCTGCGGGCTTTGCCATTGTGGTTATGGCGGATGCGGCCGGCGTCCGGCTGGCTGCGGGGCGCCAGGCGCGCATTTTGAATGAAATTGTGGATATCATGCACGAGGAAAAACGCATTATTATCCCCCCGAAAAAGCTCAAGGAACTGATCGGCCATACCCCGATGCAGGTGGTCTGTGGGGGGGCGATCGGCATTGCGGTGGGCATCCTGGTGCGTGTATGAAGCGGGGAAAATTGACAGGCCCCGGGTTGTGGAGTATACTATGCATGGATTGAATGGGCGGATGGCATGCCCCTATAGCCGATATGGGGGATAAGCTGTTTTAGCAGGCAGGAAAGAAAAGGCGCCTTGCGCCGGTTTGTGGTTAGGATGTTTGAAGCATGAAGGAACCCCAAATCCGTTCGCTGTCAGCGCCAGGTATTTCTGATAAGGCTTCCGATGAGGAAATTGCCAAGGCCGCGCGTGCGGCCATTATGGAAGCGGTGCTGAAAAACGGCGGGCATATGGCCAGCAATTTGGGTGCGGTGGAACTTACCATCGCCCTGCACCGCGTGTTTGATCCCGCAGTGGACCGTTTGGTATGGGATGTCGGCCATCAGGCGTATACCCATAAGTGGCTGACGGGCCGCAACATTGCCGCCATCCGCACACAGGGTGGGCCGAGCGGCTTTCCCAAGCCGGAGGAATCCCCGGCTGATGCGTTCGGCACCGGCCATGCCTCCACCGCGATTTCCGCCGCGCTGGGCCTGGCGCGTGCGCGCGACAGGCTGGGCCAGCAGCACGATGTAGTGGCCATTGTTGGCGATGGCGCGCTGACGGGCGGCATGTGTTATGAAGCCCTGTGCGATGCAGGCAGCAGCAATACCCGCATGATCGTGGTGTTAAACGATAACCAGATGTCCATTTCACGCAATGTCGGCGCCATCAATGAGGTGCTGGCCAGCATGCGCTCGGGCTGGCGGTATAACCGCTTTAAGCTGAAGATGGAGCGCTTTTTGAAGGGCATTCCGCTGATCGGCGGTGCGTTGTACCGCGTAGCGCTTGCCATTAAAAATGTACTTCGCCTGCCCTTTGTCAAACATACGTTGTTTGAGGATTTGGGCTTTAAATACCTGGGCCCGGTGGACGGGCACGATGTCGATGGAATGGTGCGCGTGTTAAAGCGCGCCCGCCGGCTGCCTGGGCCGGTGCTCATCCATGCGGTTACCGTCAAGGGCCGCGGGCTTAACCAGGCGGAAGACAACCCGGAGGATTGGCACGGCGTGGATGGCGCGTGTGCAGGCGGGGGCATTCATACGGCGGCCAGCCTGATGGGCCAGGCGTTGACCCGCCTTGCTTCGCAGGACGAGCGCGTGGTGGCGATTACCGCGGCCATGTGCAAGGGCACGGGGCTTTCCGGTTTTGCATTTGCCTATCCGGACCGGTTTTATGATGTCGGCATAGCGGAGGAACATGCCGTTACGTTGGCGGCCGGCCTGGCGATGGGCGGGCTGCGGCCGGTGGTGGCGCTGTACAGTACGTTTTTGCAGCGCGGCATCGACCAGCTTTTACACGATATTTGCCTGCAAAAGCTGCCGGTTGTGGTGGTGGACGATCATTGCGGCCCGGTGGGTGCGGATGGGGAAACCCATCAGGGCATATACGATTTGGGCATGCTGCGTGTTATGCCCGGCCTGTGTATTCTTTCCCCGGCAAGCCCGGTGCAGCTGGAGGGCATGCTGGCCTGGGCGCTTGGGCACGATGGGCCTGTTGTCATTCGCCTGCCACGCGGCGAAATGCCGCTGACAAACGAGCTGGCCCCTATGCCCCGGGAGGTTACCCGGTGGCAGCTGCTTAGGGATGGGGAACAGATTACGATTGCCTGTACCGGTGAAATGGCCCGGGTGGCCATGGATACCGCGGATTGGTTAGCGCCGCTGGGGGTATCGGTGGCGGTGGTGCTGGCGGGGTGCCTGCACCGCGTAGATGATGAAATGCTAATGGCGCGTCAGAGTGATCTTTGGGTTACGCTGGAAGGCAGCGTAGGCCCTGGTGGATTGGGCGAAATGGTATGTGGGGCGATGCAGCAAATGGGCCTCAAAACAGTGGTTCATGCGTTGCATGTAGGGGATCGCCCGCTAGCACATGCCGATGTGCCCGAACAGCTGCACAGTTGCGGCATTTCCGCACCTGATGTAGCCGAAAGCATTTTACAGGCAAGGGGCTGGAAATGAATGCGATTGGACGTAATGCTCGTCAACCGGGGGCTGGCGCCCAGCCGGAACCGCGCGCAGCGCTGGATTGCGCAGGGGCGCGTGCGCGTAGACGGCGAAAAGGTGTTGAAGGCATCCGCTGATGTGCCGGATGACGTGCAGACCGTGGTGGAGGAAAGCTTCGATTATGTGGGCCGGGGCGGCTGGAAAATGCACGCTGCCCTGGAGGCTTTTGCGCTGGATCCCAGCGGTTGCGTGGCGCTGGATATAGGTGCCTCCACAGGTGGGTTTACGCAATGCCTGCTGCGCTTTGGTGCCTCCAAGGTGTACGCGGTGGATGTGGGCCAGGGGCAGTTGGCGGAGGAACTTCGGGCTGATCCGCGCGTGGTGCTGATGGAAAAAACAAACGCCCGCTACCTGCAGCCCTCCCAGTTTGAAGAAGTGCCTACCGTGGCTACGGCCGATGTATCCTTTATTTCCCTTAACTTGATTTTGCCGGCGCTTGCGGGCTGCCTGCCCCAGGGCGCCTGGGCGGTGGTGCTGGTCAAACCCCAGTTTGAATGCGGGCCGGAAGCCCTCAATGCCCATGGCATTGTGGCCAAAAGGGCGGACCGGGTTAGGGCGCTTAAGGAAGTATGTACGGCTGCTGCTGCGTGCGGCTTCCGCTGCTGCAATGTCATCCCCAGCCCCTTCCCGGGCGGGGACGGAAACCCCGAGTGCCTGGTACATCTGCAGCGCCTTCATCCGCCCCAGATGGTGCCGCCGCAAAGCTGGATGGAAAAAGGATTCTATAAATAATACAAAGATAAACCGTAAGAATATTCATTTGGCGCCAGATTTGGCGCCATTTCTTGCATATTGTGTGAATAACCTGTATAATAAGGCTGAGGTGCTTGCTGGTGCGGAAGGTGCTTGTTTTTGTCAACCCCGATCGGGATATTGGGCTTAAGGTTTGCCGGCAGTTGGCAGGTGTGTTGCTTGAAGCCGGGGTTCAACCGGTGATGGAAGCCGAGGCGGGCCGGCTGCTTGGCCTGGATGGGGTGGCGTTGGTACAGGAACCCTTTTTGCAGCAGGATTACCAGGCCGTGTTTGTGCTGGGGGGCGACGGTACAATTTTATCCTGCGTCAAACGCATGGGCAGCCGCCTGATGCCCATTATCGGCATCAACCTGGGGCATGTCGGCTTTTTAACGCAGGTGGAGCCCTGGGATATCAAGCAGGCGGTAGCGCATTTCTGCCGGGGCGAGTACACGGTAGACAGGCGCATGATGCTGGAAATTGCCCTTGGGGATGGCACGGGCGAGCGCTTGCTGGCGCTCAATGACATGGTCATCAAGCGGGAGGATTTTTCCCATGTCACCCGCCTGCGGCTGTCCGTCAGCGGCCAGGCGTTGGGGGAATATGTAGCCGATGGCGTTGTTATTTCCACGCCGACGGGTTCAACGGCCTATGCGCTTTCGGCCGGCGGCCCGGTGATGGCACCCAACATGCAGGGCATGGTATTGGTGCCCATCTGTGCGCACTCCCTGTTTGCACGGCCCGTTGTGCTAAGCGATGGGGAAACCCTTCAGGTAACCACCATGCAGGAGGGGTGCTCGCTGGCGGTGGACGGTATCATTGTTTGCCGCCTGGAACAGGGCCAAAGCGTGACCATTCGGCGCGCGGCGTGCAGCATGCCCTTTATTTCCTTTGGGGAAAGCCCCTTTTATCCCCGGCTGATGCGCAAGCTGAGCGATTGGGCCAGCCCGGGGGCGCTTGGCAGCAAGGAGGATAAGCATGATGAAAAATGACCGTCAGGCAGCCATCCTGGATTTGATTGCAACGGAAGATATCGAAACGCAGGACGAAATGACCGCCCGCCTGACTGCGCGCGGCTTTACGGTAACGCAGGCAACGGTTTCCCGCGATATTAAGGAAATGCGGCTGATTAAATCCCTGGGGCCGGGCGGCAAATACCGCTATGCCCAGAGCGAGGGCGACCGGGATGGGGCGCATGCCCGCAAGCTTAAAGTGTTTATCGAATCGGTCACGGCAATGGATTCCGCCGGCCATGTTATGGTTATTAAAACGCTGCCGGGGTGCGCGCAATCCGCCGCCAGCGCGCTGGACAGCATGCAGCTGACCCAGGTGCTGGGATGTGTGGCGGGGGATGATACCATCATGGTGGTGGTGCGCACGCAGGAGGCTGCTCAGCAGCTGCGCGCACAGCTGCAGGGTATGCTGGGCAATTAAACATTTACGGGTACGGAGGATATGCCATGCTGGTGCATGTCAGTGTGCAGAATATCGCCTTGATGGAGAAAGCCTCCATGTCGCTGGGGCCGGGGATGCATGTGGTAACGGGCGAAACCGGCGCAGGCAAAAGTTTGCTTATCGATGCCATTAATTTGCTGCTGGGCGCGCGGGCGGATCTGGATCTGCTGCGCACCGGCGAAAAAAGCGCCCGTGTAGAGGCGCTTTTTGATATTTCCGCTGCCCCGCATGCCCGCGCCTGGCTGGAGGAAAATGGATTTGAAGCCGGGGAGGAAGTCATCCTGGCCCGCGAACTGACGGACCGGGGGCGCGCCATCTGCCGCATCGATGGGGCCATGGTGCCCCTGGCGCAGCTTCGCGCCCTGGGGGCGCTGCTGGTGGATGTACATGCCCAGCACGAGCATCAGTCCCTGTTGCAGGAAAGCGCGCATCTTTCGTTGCTCGACCGCTTTTTGGGCGATACCATCGCCCCGGTGCTGGCGGATATGGCCGCCGCTTACCGGAATTGGCGCGAGGCCTGCCGTGCCCTTCAGGCGGATTTTGGTACCGAGGCCGACCGGGAGCGCCGGCTGGATATGCTCCGCTATCAGATACAGGAAATAACCTCTGCCCACCTGGAGGAGGGGGAGGAGGAACGCCTTCTGGCCCGCCGCCGTGTGCTGCAGCACGCCGAAAAGGTGCAGCAGGCGCTGGTGGACGCCTATGGCGCCCTGTACGAGGGCGGGGAAGGCCAGGCGGCGGCGCTGGACAGCCTGCGTGCCTCCTGCGCGCTTATGGAGGGTATTGCCCCGCTGGATGAACGCTTTGAAGCGCTGGCCGGGCGGCTGAATGATTGCTTTTACCAGCTGGAGGACGTTTGCCTGCAGCTGCGGGAGGAAAAAAACGCCTTTGCCTTTGAACCGGGCGAGCTGGAAAGCCTGGAGGAGCGGCTGGAGGTGCTGCGCGGCCTTAAGCGCAAGTATGGGCCGACGATAGCGGAGGTTTGCGCCTATGTCCAAAAGGCCATGGAGGAGCGGGATAGGCTGGAAAACAGCGCGCAGCTGATCGAGCAGCTGACGCGCAAACGCGATGCACTTGAAAAAAGCATGCAACAGCAGGCGGAAAAGCTTAGCCTTTTGCGCCGGGAGGGCGCCAAAGTGCTGGAAAAGCGCGTCATGGAGGAACTGGCGCAGCTGGGGCTGGGGCGGGCCACCTTTTCCATCACCTTTGGCCAGGCCCAGCAGATGCGGGAAAACGGGATGGATGAGGTGCGCTTTATGATGTCCGCCAACCCGGGCGAGGCTCTCAAACCCCTGGCGCGTGTGGCTTCCGGGGGAGAGGTTGCCCGCATTATGCTGGCGCTCAAAACGGTTTTTTCCGCGGTGGATGATATTCCCACCTTGATTTTTGATGAAATCGATACCGGCATCAGCGGGCGGGCGGCCCAGGTAGTGGCTGAAAAATGCTGGATGCTGGGGCGCACGCGCCAGGTCATGTGCGTATCCCACCTGACGCAGATGGCGGCCATGGCCGATACACATTGGCTGGTGGAAAAGCAGATCGAGGGGGATCGGACGGTCACCCATCTGCAGGCCCTGGATGAGGAGGGGCGCGTGGGGCAGCTGGCCGTTATGGCTTCGGGCGAACCCGTCAGCCCCATTGCGCTCAGCCATGCCCGAAAGCTGCGGGAGGATGCTCTGGCGCGCCAGCAGGCGTTATCGGCACAATAAAGGATAAATACCGTAAGGGTGACCATGCCCTGCACGGCCGGAACTGCGCGTTGTTTCCAATAAGGATGGGCTTTTGCCCATCCTTATGTGTATGTTGGCCTGCGGCTGTTACAAAAAGGGGGCGGTCGCGCTGCCGGTTTGCCGCACGGCAAGAAAAAACGCCTGTGGCCGGGAAATGGCAGGGCGGGCCTGTGCATACAGGATGGGATATGGGGGAGCCTGCAGGAGGGGCAGCGGTATCCCGCCCAAAAGCATATATTCCGCTGCGCGTATGGTGTTTTTTGAGAATAGGCAGGCACCGCCGGTGCATACCGTAGGGTAAGTGATTTGGAGGTGGAAGCCATGAAAAAAGCCATGTGCGCGCTGTTGGCCATGCTGATGGTATTGGCGCTGCCGGCGTGCGGAAAAAACAAGCTGCCCGATACCCCGTCGCCCAAGGAGGAAATCCCAACCAACGCCATATCCAATACCGTTTTTCAGGAATTTTTCTATGTGGATGCATCCGGGTATATCGTGCCGGTGGCGCGCCGCGTCCGCCAGGATGAGGATGCCACCGCCCTGATGCGCCGCATCATGAATACCGATGCCAACAAAAGCTTTTTTGCCGATACCGGGTTGTCCTCCGCCGTGCCGGATGATTTTGATATCACCTGTACGGTGGAGGGGGGCCTGGCCACGGTCAATCTGGTGGGCAACCGCGTAGCGCTCAGCGCCGCGCAGGAAAAGGCGCTGGTGCGCGCGGTTGTAGCCAGCGCACGCCAGCTTCCCGGGGTGACCGGCGTTAAATTGACCTTTGATGGCCAGGCGTTGGATACCCTGACGCATAAAACCGCGGTATCGGGCACCTTTAAGGCCGTGGATGTCAATGTGGATTTATCGGTTTATGGCGACATCGACAAGGGCTCCAGGGTTATGCTATACTTTACCAACGGCGAAATGCTGGTGCCGGTTTCCCGCTACCTGGAAAACCCGCCGACGCTGCAGGTGGCCCTGTCCCAGCTGTGCGACGGGCCGTCCAAGGCCAGCAAGCTTAAAAGTGCGCTGCCTGCGGGCACCATCGTGCGCTTTGCGCAGGTGGAAAACGGCGTGGCCACCATCGATTTTAACAAGGCCTTTGAAGGTTTGATGCAGCAAAGCGATGGCGGGGCGGAGGGCATCCGCGCGGTGCTGATGACATGCAGCCAGTTTGACAACGTGCAGACGCTGCGCATCCAGGTGGAGGGCACCGATCTGGACGCGACGGACTGGAACCTGTCCACCGCTACCTTTGCAAACGAGTTTTAACGCCATGTTTTATACGAAAGAGGAGGGGTTCCATGCGTAAGGATGGAAGAGCTTTTGACGATATGCGCCCGGTAACACTGTTGCCGGGCTTCCTTGCGTCTGCCCATGGCAGTGCGCTGATTACCTGCGGCAACACGCGCGTGCTGTGCACAGCCATGCTGGAGGAAAAGGTGCCGCCTTTTAAAGCCGGCTCCGGCCAGGGATGGCTGACGGCGGAATATGCCATGCTGCCTGCCTCCACGCCCCAGCGCAAGCCGCGCGAAAGAAGCCATCAGGATGGCCGGTCGGTCGAAATCCAGCGGCTGATTGGCCGCTCGCTGCGCGCGTGCCTGGATTTTACGCTGCTTGGCGAGCGCACCATCACCATCGATTGCGATGTGCTTCAGGCCGATGGCGGCACGCGCACGGCATCCATCACGGGCGGCTTTGTTGCGCTGGCACAGTGCATCCACCACCATATGCAAACCGGTTTGCTGGAGCGCTCCCCCTTGATCGAGCAGGCGGGGGCGATCAGTTGCGGTGTGGTGGACGGGCAGTGCTGCCTGGATTTGCCCTATGAGGAGGACAGCCGCGCCGATGTGGATTTAAACCTGGTCATGCTGTCGGGCGGCGGATATGTAGAGGTGCAGGGTACCGGCGAGCACGCCAGCTATTCCCGTGCCCAGCTGGGCAATCTGCTGGATTTGGCCGAGGGCGGCATCCGGCGGCTTTTCGCCCTGCAGCGCGCCGCGCTGGAAGAAGCCGGGGTGGACGCCCGCGTGCTGGAGGGGGTGGGCCGGTGAAGCTGATTATCGCTACCCATAACCGTGGCAAAGCGGCCGAGTTTGCCCGGCTGCTTCGGGGGATATTTGATGAAGCGGCTACCCTGGACGAGGCAGGCATTATGGATGATGTAGAGGAAAGCGGCACGACTTTTTCGGAAAATGCCATTCTCAAAGCCGAGGCGGCCTGCCGGGCGAGCAGACTGCCCGCCCTTGCGGACGACAGCGGCCTGTGCGTGGATGCATTGGGCGGTGCGCCCGGTGTTTATTCCGCGCGGTATGCCGGCTGCCATGGCGATGATGAGGCCAACCGCGTGCTGCTGCTAAAGAAAATGGAAAATGTGCCGGAAGGGCAGCGCCAGGCGCATTTTGCCTGCGCGCTGGCATTGGCCCGGCCCGGGCGCAAAACGCTGGTGGTGGAAGGGCAGGTGCACGGCACCATCGGGTATGCCCAGCGCGGTGAAAACGGGTTTGGCTACGATAACCTGTTTATCTACCGGGGCGGGCGCACGCTGGCGGAAATGAGCCCATCGGAAAAAAATGCCATCAGCCACCGGGCTGCTGCCGTTGAGCGCCTGCGGCAAGCGCTTGAGGAGGAAGAACATGCGGGTACTGCTGATCTCCGATAGCCATGGGCGGGGGGATCTGCTTTGCCGCATCCTGGCCGAGGCCGGGCCCGTGGATGCCGTGCTGCATGCGGGCGATGGAAAAGGGGATCTGGAGCGTGTGCCGGCCTGTGTGCCGCTGTATGCGGTGCGGGGCAACTGCGATGGCTTTTCCGGTGCACCCCTGGCGCAAACCGTGCGCATTGGCGGGCAATGCATGTATTTAACCCATGGGCATGCCCACGGCGTCAAGGGCGGGCTTTATGCCCTGGCGCAGGCGGCAAACGCGGCGGGGTGCCCCGTGGCATGCTACGGGCATACCCATATCGCCGCCAGCCGGGAGGTTGAGGGCGTTACCTGCATCAACCCGGGCGCGGCCAGAAGCGGGCAGTATGCCATTGTTGAATGGGAACAAGGCCATCCCAGGGCGATTTTTAAAAAATTGGCAAGAATGCCCGAATAGATGTTGACAAGGGCGGCGGAAGATGATATACTTTCGCCTTGTCAGCCGGTTGGTGGTGAGCACCGTCCGATGTTGCGCGGCGGGGGTACTAGATGCGCCCGTAGCTCAGTTGGATAGAGCAACGGCCTTCTAAGCCGTGGGTCGGGGGTTCGAATCCCTTCGGGCGCGCCACATCGTCTGCCGCATGGAAGGCATTGTGGTGAGTATAGTTCAGTTGGTTAGAATGCCAGATTGTGGCTCTGGAGGTCGTGGGTTCGAGCCCCACTACCCACCCTGATATCTCCTACCGGTTGTCATTATGGCAAGCTTGGTTTGATTAATGGG
>JAQXFY010000008.1 GCA_029006015.1 bacterium | reverse complement strand
AGTGGGATCAGACTCAGCAGCATCAGTACGCTAAGGGCCAGTGCAATCATTCTCTTTTTCATAATGGGTTTTCCTCCTTTAATAAGCGGTCCTTTTGGGACAAATACAGCGCGATGCCCTTCTTCAGAACACTGAGCTGCGATTGCAGATAGAAGTCATCCTCGAACAGCGCATAGTGGACACTGGCGCGGATCAAAATGAAAATCAACGGGGTAATAATGTCTTTTGGAATTCCGATTTTGCTTTCCAGCTCCGCGGCATATTCGGAATACCGCCGGTTAACGCCCTCGAAGAAATCCTTGCCATGGGAAAAATATTTTGGATGGGTGTATACCTGATACATCAGCCGATATTTCTTTCCGTGCTTTTTTGCCGTCCAGTAGGGCATCTCGTCAATGAACCGCCATACGTCCTCAAGATTCGTGGGCGCCTTCGCCATAAAATCACCTTCTACCTTACTCATACAGTAGGCAGTGGATTGAACGATCAGATCATCCAAATCAGCAAAATAGGTATACAGGCTCGCGGAGGTACAGCCGCACGCCTCGGCAAGTCCCTTAATGCCGACGGCGCCCAGCCCGTACTCCGCGTAGCACTCATAGCATTTTTCCATAAGCTCGTTTTTCTTACGCCTGAATTCTTCTTCATTTCTTACTCGCACATCACCACTCCTTTCAATTAACTGATTGTTTAATTAATTATAACACAAGCAAATTGAAAATGCAACTCTTTGCAGCATTTTTTCCTTACGGAAAGTAAATCTTTTTCAATGCAAAGATTATGGATTTTTTACAGGTTTATAGAACCGCTGAATCTTCCCTGTATCATATTTATCTGCGAATATTATGAACTATTGCACCTGATAAGTTACTGTCACATCTTCATCAAAGGTTGCTCGAAAGAAGATTACGATGACTTCTTCCGGGCAACCGGTTACATAGAAAACACACAGGAAGCCGGAGCTGTCACATCCGTTTTCCTGTGTGTGATTCAGATGAGTGTTGCAAATCCCACTAAACATAGCGCTGTATAACTAGGTCATTTCATTACCTCCTTCTCTCTTGGATTTGTTAACGGCCAACTAGCCGCAACATGGCACCCGATTATCCTTCAAGCTAATATTGCATGCAATATTCCTGTACAAATGCATCCAGGATTTTTTGCATACGCTGTTCATACAAGTCCAATGCCTCCGTCATTCCCATGCCATATCGATACAAATCATCACACATTTGATGAAACATTTCCGCCATACCAGGGATGCCGCCGATATTCGGCACAACCATCTGGTCGCTGTGCTCCAATTTCCGGTCGAACATTGCGTATAGCTTTTTCGCATGCTCATACCGTTCAAAAAACGGATTGACATCAAAATCGATGCGCCCTGCATTGGCCTCCGGCACAGTATTGCCCAAATACCATAAAAAAGCATATCCTATATCCGGATTTGGGGCATTTTTACCTATCATAAAATATTCTTCGGATACACAGTATAAATCCGGGGAAGCCGCAAAAGAACCAACCGGCAGAGGAACCGCCTGATATTTATCCCCGGTCCCATTTTGTGCATTTGTCCAACTGCCAAATTGAAACACAGCACTTTCATCATGGCTTAAGTCGGCCGGATAAATAAAATCCCCTTCCCGGACAGCATCTGCAAACATATTTAATATTTCCTGCACCCCAGCTTCCCGCAAAGCAAGCTTATAGCCATTGTCTACTTCCTTATAAAGGGCGGTGCTATTTAGTGCTATTGCCGCGGATATAAGCGCATCCCGCACAACAAGCCCCTTTGAACCCGCTTTGGCTTTTCCGCTGGCATCCAATTGATTAAATTGCTTAGACAGCTGTCTAAGTACATCCCACGACCATTCACCGCGGTTATAGAGATCTAATGGTTCTTCCAATCCCATTGCATTTAATTTGGTTAAATTGTAAGTCACCGCAAGAAGCCCCGCTTCTTTTGGCCTTGATGCACTTTGATAAATTTGAAGTACATACCGCTTCCCGCGCCATTTATTCAATTCCATTACTGACGATATGAATGTTGTATCCAAGGGATCATACCAGGAATCTATAGGCTGTACAGCCCCCAATGCGGCAGCCATGGGCATATGGGAGATATCCCAAGGCCAACCATGTGTATACCAGATGGTAGGCATATGATCTGTAGATACAAGATATTTCATTGTTTCATATATATCTCCCACCTCATATATATCCTTTCCCGGCACAATATTAATATTGATTCCCACACCAAATTTTCTTTCAAATTCTTCTGCGATTTTTGCTTCTGTCTCCCTTTCCCGAAAATCATAGCCAGTCGTAATACTTTTGCCCTGCATCGCCCCGAAATCGATATTGGAAGGCCAGCGCACGTCCTTTCCCGGCGTAGGGCTGGCGGAGGCCGAGGGTTCGGCCGTCGGTGTGGCGCTGGCATCGGGGCTGGTTTCCGGCCCCGCGCAGCCCACCAGGGTTGACAATAATATGCCGCAGGCCACCATAGCCGTTATCACTTGCCGCATTTTCATATGAACGCCTCCTTTATACAATCCCGCTTCCCCTGGGCTTGGCGGAATGCTCTCCCGCCAATCGGAATGCCATGCCTTTCTCTTTTGCTGCCATGTTTATGCCGGAAACAGGCAAACCCACCTTTTGCAATATCTTTTGATTCCCGGGTGCCGGTATTTCCTTGCTTCGCGTTACCCTGTGTTGCTTTGCAACTTTTTCTGGTATTAGTTTAGTGCATCATCGCCAATTAATCAATACCGAACCAAAACAATCGATCGCAAATTCCGACAAGAAGCACAAAGATAAGTCTTAAACAGACCCAAAATCGGGCAATCCACGAAAACATTTCACTTCTCTATATATTGCTTTATCTTTGGGCACCTTTTGCGATTCGATTGGCGATATATTTAACAGGATGCTATAAATCTGCAGCAGAAAGGTGAGCATACCGGCCGCGCCGCCAGCGCTTGTCTGCTGGCCGTCCCCGCCAGGGAACCCTCCCCGCTTTGCAGCCCATATGGAGCTTAATAGAAAAGCCCTTCTTATATATGCCGCGCCTCCAGCCTGTAGGCCCATTGTACCCTCCTTACTATACATATGGATTTTCCATTAGGCCATATACATCCGCATAATATAAAGCTAAAGCTTCTATTCCAAAGGCCTTTTGCCGGTTATCTGAAAATCTGTGATCTGCAGGGTAAACGGCCCCCCGTCGATAACCAGGCGGATATACAGGCTCGCCTGTTTTTCAGCCGTTTTATTGGCATGGACCAGCTGAAAGGCAAACTCGCCCCCTTCCTGTTTTAGCGCATCCCAGTACCTAAAATCCGCCAGGCTGTTGCCTTGTTCATCGCGCAGGGAGATCTCCAGCCCTTTAAAGTGCTCCATTCCCTCCAGCACCTTATAGCGCAGCGTGCATTGGTATGGGATCCAGGCCGGAAAGAAGGCCCCCTGGCCCAGTTTGGCTGCATCCAGCTCCAACCGTTTCTTTTCCGGATTGGGTATGGTGATGGCAAGCCCGTTGCCAGCCGGGGTAATTGTGGCCTGTTGATCTGCCCCTTCAAGCGCAGATATGATGTTTTTCGGGATTTGCGGGGATGGAATATTTTCCAAAATGGGAACCGTTTCGGATACAAAAGCCAGCAGTTTGGCTTCCATCTTAGGTTCATACACATCGACAGCTGCCTTGAGCGATAGATTGCCCTTGAACACATCGTTACAAAACTGATTAAAAAGGGGCGCAACACCGGGGTATCCTTTATAAGGAGATACCGGCACCAACTGCCCATTTTCCATAATACGGCCAATCAAAGCATCCTGCACGGCTTCCAACTCGTCGCTAAATTCCTTCACCCTAAGCTTGCCTTCGTCATCCACATAGGGATTGCGCCCCAGCGCCCCCAGCCGTGCATCCTCATAATAATTGCCCCTATACCATAACCAGGCAAACCCCACCTCCGGATTGGGGCAATTTTTCCCTATCATGTAATACATGGGAAGCACCGCGTAGCGTTCGTCTCCCATCTTGCCGGAAACAGCCGGCAAGGGAACCGCCTGGCTTTTGATAGAAGTGCCTTTTTCATTGGAAAAATATTGATCGCCAATCTCCCATGATTGGCATAAAAGCATGGCCTTTTCTTCCAGGTTGGTTTGATTATAGATAAAATCGCCCGATTGGATGGCCTCCCCAAACATGCGGATAACCGCCTGGGTTGTATCATCTTTCAAGCCTACCTGGTAGGCACCCTCTTCCACCCGGCAGACCAATGCGCCCGCCTGCGCCAAAGCCGCGCCTATCGCCCGCTCGTTGACGATAAAGCCGCACGATTTCATGGATCCCTTTTCATCGTATACGTTAAAGCTTTTGGATATGGAACGCAGGGCATCCCAGGTCCATTCCCCTTTTTCCCAGCGGGTAAAGGGCGGCTCAATGCCGTTTTCCAGCATGGCCGTCAGGTTATAGATAACGGAAATGACGCCGCTGCCCTTGGGATATCCCAAGCCCTCATAATATTGTAAACAATAGCGGTTTCCTTCCCACCGGTAGCCATCCAGTACATCCTGCAAAAATGTGGAATCCCTGGCATCAATCCAACGGTCAACCGGTTGCACCAGGCCCATGGCCGCCGCTTGCGGCATGCCTAAATTGCCAAGATCTGCCCCATATTTCCATGGTGCAATAATGGTTGGGCTTCTGCCGGTGCTGACAAGAAAGGCCAATTCGTTTAACATCCACCAACTTTCTTTGGATGTAACCGATTCAAGTGACTTCTGATATCCACTGGGGTCAATATCTTCAAATTTTACGCCAAACCGCTGCGAAAATTCTTCCCTTACCGTTTGTATACTGGCCAGATTGTTCCCCGGGCTATCCACCTCGCACCGCGTGGTGATGGTTTTGCCTTCCATGGCGCCAAAGTCGATATTGGAGGGCCAGCGCACATCCTTTCCCGGCGTGGGGCTGGCGGAGGCCGAGGGCTCGGCCATCGGTGTGGCGCTGGCATCTGGGGTTTCCTGCCCCGCGCAGCCGGCCAGGGCTGCCAGCAACATGCCGCAGGCCACCATAGCCGTTATCACTTGGTGCTTTTTCATCTAAATGCCTCCTTTTTGCCGATCCCGCTGCCCCTGGGCTTGGCGAAATGCTCTCCCGCCAACCGGGATGCCATGCTTTTTCTTCTGCGCCATGTTCATCGCCGGAAACAGGCAAACCAACCATTTGTGATATCTTTTGATTCCCGGGTGCCGGTATTTCCTTGCTTCGCGCTGCCCTGCATTTTTACAAAACCTTCTGATATTAGTTTAATGCATTTGGAGTGATTAATCAATACCAAAAAGAAACAATCGATTGCAAAATCTGCCAAGCAATCGCAAAAGCGAATAAAATGCCATAAAACCCAATATAAATCCACCAAATTATTTACCTTTACTTATAATTTAAATAAATATTTGGGCAAAATATATTTGATTTGGGTTATTGCGCGCTGCCCCGGCATATGCTGGTGGCGGTGATGAAGATGAGTACTCCCCTGCTAAAAACCCATTTGGCATATTTTTATAAAACCCGCGTGGGCATTGGCATATCCACGGCGCTTCTGGTGGCATGTGTTGCCCTGATTACGCACCTTACGGTAACAGCATGGCTGCATCCTTCCACCCCGCTGCATGGCACCACCATCCTAATCGATGCCGGCCATGGCGGGCAAGACGGCGGTTGTACCGGCCCCGGAGGCATTACCGAGGGGGAATTGACGCTGGATATCGCGCTAAAGACCGGGGCGTTGTTGGAGCAGGCCGGCTGTACCATTATCTATACGCGCACCGATGATAACGGCCTGGTTGCCCCCGATGGCAGTTGGAGCAAGCAAAGCGATATGCATGCCCGCGGTGAAATCATTAAAAATAGCGGGGCCGATATCGTGCTCAGCCTGCACATGAACTCCTTCCCTACGCGGCAAAGCGGCGCACAGGTATTTATCCAGCAGCCGGAGCGGGAAGGGGCCAGGCAGCTGGCCGAAGCGCTTCAGCAAACCATCCGCGAATCCCTGATGCCCGCCAATAAACGCCTGGTAAAATCGGGCGATTATTATGTACTGCGCATGGCGCCCGGCCTGGGCGTGCTGGTGGAATGCGGCTTTCTGTCCAACCCCGAGGAGGCCATCATGCTCAGCGATCCCACCTGGCAGGACAAAATGGCGCTGGCCATCTGCACCGGCCTGACCCGTTATCTGGCCACCATTGCGCCCGAATCGCCCCCTCACTCCGCCTTTCAAAGCATTTACTGATACGGTTGCCGCCAGATATCCGCTTTCCTGCCCCCGCCCGCCCCATGCCGAATGCCCCTGCAAGCTTGTGGATGACGCCCGGCTTACAAAAAACCTAAGCGGTTTTCCCTTTTGGTCCGCGCCGGCCGGAAAGGGCTTTTTTCCGCATCCATTTTATGCTATCATGAGGTAAGCATCGCTTGTATAGGGAGGGTTTACCATGCAACTTAGCGTTTTAACCGTTTTGTTTTCGGATCAGCCGCTGGCCGATGTAGCCAAATACCTGGCCAGCAAGGGCGTACAGGCGCTGGAAATCGGCACGGGCGGTTTCCCGGGGGATGCCCATTGCAAGCCGGCCGAACTGCTGGCCGACAGCGCCAAGCTGGCGGAGTTTAAAAAGATTTTCGAGGACAACGGCTTATCCATCGCCGCGCTCAGCGTGCACGGCAACGCCGTTCATCCCGATGCCGCCGTCGCCAAAAAGGCGGAGGATGAATTTAACACCACCCTGAAGCTGGCCGAAAAGCTGGGCGTCACGCGCGTGGTCACCTTCTCCGGCTGCCCGGGCGATCATGCCGGCGCCAAATATCCCAACTGGGTAACCTGCCCCTGGCCGGAGGATTTCCTGGCCGTTCTGGATTACCAGTGGAACGAGTGCCTGATCCCCTATTGGCAAAAAGCTTCCGCGCGCGCTGCGGAGCATGGGGTGGATAAAATCGCCCTGGAAATGCACCCCGGTTTCTGCGTATACAACCCCGAAACCACGCTGCGCCTGCGCCAGGCCGCGGGCAGCAACATCGGCGCCAATGTCGATCCTTCCCACCTGTTCTGGCAGGGCATCGATCCGGTGGCGGCCATCTTGAAGCTGGGCAAAGCCATTCACTATTTCCATGCCAAGGATACCTATGTGGATCCATATAACACCGCGGTCAATGGTGTTCTGGATACCAAGCATTACGCCCAGGAGATGGAGCGCAGCTGGTTGTTCCGCACCGTAGGCTATGGCCACGATACCGCCGTATGGCGCGATATTTTCTCCGCGCTGCGCAAGGTGGGCTACGACGGCCCCATCTCCATCGAGCATGAGGATGGCCTGATGAGCCAGAAAGAAGGCCTTGAAAAAGCCATCGAGCTGTTAAAGCAAACCATTATTTTTGAAGGGCGCGGGGAGATTTTCTGGGCATAAATCCCACCCCTGCGGGCAGCCCGGCTGGCGGCACCGGCCGGGCTGCCATTTCATGTTGAAGGGAAGACGCTGCACATGGTAAATTTAGACGGCCTGGACGATATTATAGCTTCCGCTACCCCAACCCCTGTCCCCGAAACCGTGGTGGAATGGATTGTGCACGAAAAATTCTATATTTATTCCTGCGCCATCCAGGGGGCGGTCGGCCTGCTGCTGCTGGCGCTGCTGTGGCTGTATCTTCCCAAAAGCTTCCGCATTGGCCGCTATACGCGCATGCCCTGGGCGATACCTGGATTTGTTGTGCTGCAAATGCTGGTGCTGGAAATCATCCGGGCCGCACAGGATTGGAAATATGATTTTGCCAACGGTTCCTTCCCGGGCCTGTTTGTGCTGCTGTGGAAGATGTTTTTGTTTTCGCTTTTGTGGATGGTGCTGTATGCTATTGTTCACGCCATTTTCCATCTGGCCATTGGGCGGTATCAACCCAAACAGCCATTGTGGAATATACTGGCGCAATTTATGCTGATGTTTACCGCCTATCAGCTGCTGGCGCTTGGCGGGCAGCAGCTGGTCAACCTGATCGCCCAATCGCCCATACGCTATCTGGCCGGTGCGGGCGCCTACATCGGCAGCGCCCTGGTTATGGCTATATTGATTGGACTTATGCCGTTTTTCCGGAAGCAGGCCCGGCGGATGTGCTTTAACTGCCGCCATTACCTGCGGCGCGATCGCGGGGAATGTGAAACCTGCGGCCTGGTGTGGGAGCGCGGCTCCGAAAGGATTTCATAATTTCCCTTGCCCTTATGCGGAAATTATGCTATGATACAAAAGTCTGTTTAAGGTGAAGGGAGCGAACCGTTTTATGTGGACGATTATACTTGGGATCATCCTGATTATTTGCGACATTATTCTGGTAGCCGCCGTCATGTTGCAGAAAAGCGATGACGATGGCATGAACGCTTTAAGCGGCGCACGCGCCGAATCCTCCATGCCGCGCAGGATGACGGGGCTTGAAGCCAAACTGCCCTTGATTACCAAAGTTACAGGCGTGTTGGTTGCCGTGCTGTCCGTTATCATGGTGGTTATCAGCTAATTTTAGTTGCCTGTTTTTTCGTAAAAAGCCAAGCCCACGGGCTTGGCTTTTTCTTTTATATACGGATATTGCCCCGCCCTCCCCTGCTACCTTGGGTTGAATGGCACCCGATAAAAAGCAAAATCACCGCATATCCATCCCAGGCGCCGCTTGATCCGCTGCTTTGCGGCGCCATTCATGGTATGGCAGCTCGCCCGGATAGGCGCAGGGCCCGCCTTCCGCCATACCGTTTTTCGCTTTTTGCCCCTTTTTTCTGATAATTGGCCTGTTGGCGTTTTATGCTTCTAAGCCAGGCGCTTCAAAAAGCCCGGGCAACATACAAAAAAGCGCTGTACCCTTTAAGGTACAGCGCAACAGGCTAAATATTTTCAGCTATAAGTGCCCGTCAAACCGCGCTTTTATTGATTGTGCTGTGCAGCTTGCGGCTTCCAGGCCGAGGCGGGGCCGTCATCGCAGGCAATGACATTGACGCCGGTACCGGCGATATCGCCTGCCAGCACATCGCCCAGCTGCGCTTCGCGCGGGGCAACAATGCTGCGCATGGCCGCCAGCACACGGTCAATGGATTCCTTGGGCACGGAATCCGCGGTGCGCACCGGCATCCAGCCCCCGCCCACCATGGGCACCGTGCTGGTAACCGTACGCTTGGGGCACGTCATCTCCTCCACCGCATAGCGCGGCCCACGCGCACAGCGGTTACCCGTTACACGGTAGCCCTGCGGGGCAGCGGCATCCTGTGTAACCTCCAGCTTACAGCCTACCGGGCATACGATGCATGTAAACGTTTTCATACCGGGCGCCTACCTTTCCACGGCGCGGATTTCGATATTATCCGCTAAGTTTTCCAAGCCCTGCACGGTGATGGATTCCATCTCCCCCGGCGCCATGGCCGGGCGGTTGGCTTTGGCGATGACGTTGCCGCCGCAAAGCACTTCCAGCCGTGAAGCCCCCATGGGTGCGCGCACGCGCATCTGGAAGGTAACCTCATCCTGGCTGCCCGTCACGCGCTGGGGAACGACAAAGCGCACGCCCTTGCCCGGGACAGCCGCAGCCACCGCACCAGCCGCCGCCTTGCCCGATGCATATGCAGCGGCAGCCCGCCCGGCGATTTCGCCTTCCACACTGGCGTTATCGGCCAGATCGTGCACGATAAGGGCATTCCCGCAGGCAAACACACCTTCCACCGAAGTGGCGCGGTTTTCATCCACCACCGCTCCGCCGGTTACCGGATCCATCGCCATGCCCAGGGAACGCGCCAGCTCGTTTTCGGGAATCAAGCCCACGGACAGCAGCAGCGTATCGCATTCCACATCAAACTCCGTACCCGGGATGGGCTGATAGCGCTCGTCCACCTGGGCAACGGTTACGCCCTCCACCCGCTCGCGCCCATGAATTTGGGCCACGGTATGGCGCAAATACAGCGGGATATCATAATCCACCAGGCATTGCTGCACGTTTCTGGCCAGGCCGCCCGGATAAGGCAGCACTTCCATAACACCCAACACCTTGGCGCCTTCCCAGGTCATACGGCGGGCCATGATAAGCCCGATATCGCCCGAGCCCAGGATGACGGCGCGCTTGCCCGGCATACGCCCTTCGATATTGATGAGCCGCTGCGCGGTACCCGCGGTATACACGCCCGCCGGCCGCGTGCCCGGTATTTTCAGTGCCCCGCGGGTGCGTTCCCGGCAGCCGGTGGCCAGCACCACCGCGCCCGCGCGGATTTCCCGCACGCCTACGCCCTGCTGTACCGCACGCACCACACGATCCTTGGTGATTTCCAGCACCATGGCCCCGGTAGCGATTTCCGCCCCGGCCTCCAACGCAGCACGCACCATACGGCGGCCATACTGCGGGCCGGTCAATTCCTCGCCAAAGTAGTGCAGGCCAAAGCCATTATGCACGCATTGGCGCAAGATGCCCCCCGCCAGCGTATCACGCTCCAACACAAGGGTACGCGCACCGGCCCGGCTGGCTTCCCTGGCCGCTGCCAGGCCCGCCGGCCCGCCGCCGATCACCACTACATCAATTGTTTCCATGGGGTACCTCCCCTTCCCGCGCCATGCACAACCAGGAATTGCCGCCGCACTTGGTCAGCTGTTCCATCGGCACGCCCAACTCGCGGGATAAAATTTCCATCACCCTGGGCGTGCAGAAACCGCCCTGGCACCTGCCCATACCCGCGCGCGTGCGGCGCTTGATGGCATCCAGCGTCACCGCAGGCACCGGGGCATGGATAGCCGCTACAATTTCAGCCTCCGTCACGGTTTCGCAGCGACAAACAATATGCGCATAAGCGTCATCCTTTGCAACAGCTTGCTCGCGCTCGGCCCAGTTCATATCACAAAAAGCTTTTTCATGCGGGCGCACGGGGTTAAAGGCTGCGCCGCCATCCCCTTCAAGGCCCATGTCCTCCAGCATATCGGCGATATACTCGCCCATGGCGGGCGCAGCCGATATTCCAGGGGAGCAGATGCCCGCCGCATGCACCACGCCGGGTGCATTTTCGGAAGCAAAAATGGAAAAATCATCCACCCCGTCTTCGCGCTTGACCAACGTCCTGACCCCAGCAAATTCCGTGATCACCTGGCTAAGCGGCAGCTCCGGCACGGATTTTTGGGCGGTTTGGATAATTTCCTGCATGCCCTCGGCATGGGTAGGCCGATCCTCGGCATGATCCACATCATGGGAGGTGGGCCCCAGCAGCAGGTTACCATCGGGGGTGGGCGTAACCAATATGCCCTTGCCCATGGAGGTTGGCGGCTGGAAGATAATATGCTCCACCCAATCGCCCACGGTATGATCCAGCAGCAGATACTCGCCGGTGCGATAGGTCTGGCGGATGGTATCCCCCACCATCGCGGCGATGGGCGCCACACCTGCCCCTGCGGCATTGACAACATATTGCGCCTGCACCGTGCGGCCATCCTGGGCGGTAATCAGCCAACCATCCCCCTGGCGGCACAGGCCCGATACCTTAAAGTTCAGCAGCACCTTGGCGCCGTTTTGCACCGCATTGTCCGCCATGGCAATGGCCAGGCCATAGGGGCTGACCACACCGGCGCTTGGTGCCCACAGCGCAGCAATAACCTGATCGCTAATGCGTTTTTCCCGCTGGCGCACCTCCTGGCCGGAAATAATTTCCAGCCCCGGAACGCCATTTTGGCGCCCCCGCTCCAGCAACAGGCGAATATGCTGCATATCCTTTTCATCAAAGGCCAGCACATACGCGCCGATATTGCGATACACTATGCCAAGCTCCTCGCACAGGGACGGCATCATGCGCGTTCCCTCCACATTCAGCTTGGCCATCAAAGTTCCGGGCACCGGGTCGTATCCCGCATGTGAAATGGCGCTGTTGGCGCGGGTGGCCCCACCACACAAATCGCTTTGCGCCTCCAGCAGCACGCCCTTTATGCCCCGTTTGGCAAGCGCGCGCAGCGTAGCGCATCCCGCTACGCCTCCGCCGATAACTGCAACAGATTCCAAATCAAGACGCCGCCTTTCGACAAGGAATGGTTACCGCCGCGTATTTTATCATTTTCCCCCGCTTTGGGCAACCGCATGCAAGGCCACCCAGCCATTTTCCGTCACCCGGTTGACAACCGTCAGCCCATGTTGCGCAAGCGCCGCCTCCACCTCCGGCAAACGCTCCACCACGATGCCCGATGTAATAAAGGGTGCGCCCGGGCGCAAAAAGCCGGGCACCAGGGGAATCAGGCGCAGGATAACATCGGCCACAATGTTGGCTGCCATCAGATCATATCCCCCGCCCAGGCGCTCAATCAGCGCCTGATCCTCCAGGATGTTGCCGACAATGGTTTCCATCCGGCCCGGAGCGATACCCGCCAGCCGGCAATTTTCTTCTACCGCAGCCGGGGTGTTGACATCGATATCCACGCCAACCGCGCTGTCTGCACCAAGCATGAGCGCCGCCATGGACAAAATGCCGCTTCCGCAGCCCGCATCCAGCATGCGCATGCCCAGGGTTACAATGCCCTCCAGCAATTTCAGGCAAAGCGCCGTGCTTTCATGCTGGCCGGTGCCAAAGGCCATGCCGGGGTTGATGCGCACCACCGTGCGCCCCTCCGCCTGCGGCGGAACATCCTCCCACGCCGGGCAAATGCACAGCTTATCTCCGATCAAAATGGGCTTATAATACGCTTTCCAGGCGTTTTGCCAATCGCTGTCATCCATGGGCTCCGCCACTACCTCAAGCTCTCCTACGTCCACGCCCCAATCGCCTTGCTTCAATCGGGCCATTTCCTTTTGGATATCCATCAGCTGCTGTTGGCCCACGGCATCATCGGCCAACGTCAGGCGCAGGCAGGGTGTATCGGTACGCCCCAGCTCGGCCGCATCAACATAATCCCAATAAGCCGCCGTTTCATCCAAAAAGGCCTGCACCTCATCGCGGCCCTGCACCCACTCAAACATCTCCAGCCCCAGCTCCATCAGCGAGGCCGCTACCAATTCCATTCCTTCCGGTGTGGTATACACCGAAACCTTGATATAACCCATTTTCTTCCCCCTTCGCCACGATACTGTATGCTCCATGCGCATAGCCTGCTGATGGCCAGCTGCGCGGCTTGACTTGTTGCATGTTGCCGCAAACCCTCACCAGGCATCAAAAAAGCCCCCGCCCCTGCTGCCAAACAAAGACGAAAGCCAAGCCTCCTTGCCCCCCCTGTTTAAAGGATTTTCCCCTTCTTTGCATGCTTTCCCGCCTTGCGGGCAGCGCCGCTGCAACCCCATTTGAGGTGCACCCCAGGGTGGCCGCTCCAGGGCCGGCAATGGCATTTAACCTTGCCGCACCGCATCCAAAGACAACCCCTTTAAAAGGAAGCCATCCCCTATTTAGCCTTCAAATCAGTATAGCATTTTGGGGGTGCCTGTCAAGGGATGTCCTCTGCATTTTCCGACAGCGCTTGTTCTTCCCCCTCCTCGGCCAGCAACAGCGGGCTGGGCTGATCCGGCGGCAGGGCATCCACCTTGCGCAGCACGCGCTCAATGGTGCGGGATTTGCGCGCCGCAGTCGAGATGGTGTTGCTTGCGGTTTGCAGCTGCTTTTGTGTTTTATCCAGCATAACGCCGAATTTGCCAAACTCGCTTCTGACCGCGCCCAGCAGCTGCCAGATTTCGCTGGACCGCTTCTCGATGGCCAGCGAATTAAAGCCCATCTGCAAGCTGTTGAGGATGGCCCACAGCGTAGTCGGCCCGGCCAGCACCACTTTGTAGGTGCGTTGCAGATAATCCGACAGCCCGGGGCGGCGCAGCACCTCGGCATACAGCCCCTCCGTCGGCAAAAACATCATGGCAAAATCCGTGGTATGCGGCGGCTCGATGTATTTTTCGCGTATTTTGGAAGCTTCCAGCTTGATGCGGGTTTCAAGCGCCTTGCCCGCTTCCTCCGCGGCGGCGGCATCGGGCGCATCCATCAGGCGCTGATAATCCTCCTGCGGGAATTTGGCGTCGATGGGCAGGTATACCGGATTGCCATCCTCCTGCCCGGGCAGGCAGATGGCATATTCCACCACTTCCCGGCTGCCCGGGCGCGTGGCGATATTTTTTTGATATTGCCCGGGGGCCAGCACCTGCTCCAGCAAATTACCCAGCTGAACTTCGCCCCAGGTGCCCCGCGTTTTAACGTTGGTCAGCACCTTTTTCAAGTCCCCTACGCCATCGGCTAACTGGCGCATTTCGCCCAGACCTTCCGCCACCTGCATCAACCGCTCGCTGACCACACGGAAGGAATCGTTCAGGCGGGTATTCAGGGTTTCGCCCAGTTTTTCATCAACGGTAGCGCGCATACGCTCCAACTGGCGTTGGTTGTTTTCCAGCATTTTTTCAAGCGACAGCTGGGTTTCCTGGCGCATGCCCTCCACACGCTGCTGCATGTGTTGCATGGCCTCCCCCTGCTGGCGGGTAAACTGCTCCATCTTGCCTTCCTGCTGGCGGGAGAACTGCTCCATGCGCTCCTCCTGCCCCTTGGACAGGGTAGCCAGCGTGGTAACCAGGGTATCGTTTGTGTTTTTAAGCGTCTGCTGCACCTGTAGGGACAGGGACTGGATTTGCGCCGTGCGCTCCATCCGCTCCCGCGAAGCGCGTTCCTCGCTCTCCGCCCGCTGGCGGGCCAAGCCTTCCGCCAACTGGCGGGCAAGCTCATCCATTCCCGGCCCTTCCTGCTTGCGGCGCAGCCGGGCCAGCACCACCCCCAGCATCACCAGCACCGCGGCCAGCGCTATATATAAGATTGTTTTTTCCACTGCGCCCATATTCCAAATGCCCTCCACATAGCCGTATTTCCGTTGCGATATTGGCCGGTTACATTATACCATACCGTTTCAGCAAAACGCCGCCTGCATAAACAAGGGTAGAACCGGCTGCCTTTTAGATGTTTTCCATTTTACATGCCGCTATAACAGCAAATCACCTGCAAAGGAAAATGGCGGTGCTGCCTTTTCAGGCTTATCCCGGCTTTTCCTACAACCTGTCCGCTTTCTATCGCTCCGGGCACAGGATGCGCTGTATGCTTTGTTGTGGCAAATCGCAAAAACATACAGGTTCCCCCGCAGGTGCCTCCGGCCCGGCCAGCGCCAGATGCAGCGTAGCGACATCCCGCCAGCGCCCCATCTTATAGCCCGTCTTGTGGGCGACGGCCTCCACCTCAAAGCCAACGCGGCGGTGAAGCGACATGCTGGCTTCATTGGGCTGGGTAACCAGGGCATACAAATTGATATACCCCATCTGCTCCAGGCAGCTTATCAAGGCGCGGTAAAGCATGCTGCCCACCCCTTGCCTTCTAACGTTTTGATCCAGGTAGATGGACAACTCGGCATTCCAGCGATACGCCGCCCGCTCGTGATGGGAAGCCGCATACGCATAGCCGATGGGCTGCCCCCCTTCCACGGCAACCAGATAGGGAAAACGCGCCTGGATGCCCTGCATACGCCGGGAAAACGCCTCCACCGTAGGCACCGTTTCCTCGAAGGTAATGGCGGTATGTTCAATATACGGGGCATAGATATTCAGCAGCGCCGGCGCATCCTCCGGGCGGGCTATGCGAAGCATGGGCATATGCATTCCCCTTTCATCCGGCCGGGCGCAGCCTGCCAGCGTATAAAACGCCATTATTATCCCCCTACCGCCCCAAATGTGCAAGTAGCCGGGCAAACAGCCTGCCGGCAGGTTTTTCGGCCTTGGATAGAATAAGGCGGCAGGCCTTTCGGCCTGCCGCCTTAGCATGAAAGAGTGTATTGCCTGCCAGATTATTCCGTCACACGGCGGCGGGCAAGAACAAACGCCACGATGCCGCACAGGGCCAGGCCCATGGCTACCATCCAACCGATGGGGGCAGCGCTATCGCCCGTCACGGGGCCAGAACCGGGTGTCGGCGTTGCCACAGGGGCCGGGGTCGGCGTCGGAGTCGACGCAGAAAGCTTCTTTGCGCTGATGATAACCACCGGGCCTTGAGACTTGGTGCTGAACAACAGCTCGCCATCCTCAACCGTTACGTTATCCAGCTGCGCCACATCATTGCCGCTGCCGACAAACACAATCAGGTTTTCGGTATCCCATTCATCGCCCACGGGAACCGAATAATTCAGCTCATCGGCCCCCAACTGGAAGGAAGCTTCGGGCAGATAGGCCGCCAGGAAGGTGACATCGATCATTTCCTCTTTGGCCAGCGCCTGCTGCATCTTCTTGATAAGGCCGTTATCCAGCACGGACATAACATCGAGCATCTTAAACTGCGCATCGGGGCGGAAGACAGCGCCTTTGGGCGAGGTAACGGTAATGCCGGTGGCGCTATCGGTCAGGCTGTCAACCAGGGTAATAACCGTTACCGTGCACACATTGGAGGTTACACCATCCACCGTGGCGGTAATGTTGGCGCTGCCGGTGGCAACTGCGGTTACCACACCGTCTGCAACCGTGGCCACCGCCGGATTGGAGCTTGCCCATGCAACGGAACCAAACGTGGGGTTGGCCGGCTCGATGGTCAGCGTCAATTCCTTGGTTTCACCCACCACCAGTTCGACAGCTTCCGGGGCGAGGTTCACATCATCCACAGGCACATACAAACCGTAAGCGCCGATATCGGGGTTGGTGCCATTGATGCGCTGCTCAGCAGCGGCCATGGTAGCCGGGTTGACCGGCTGATAATCCAGCTGCTTGAGCGGTTTGGGGAACTGGTTATCGATATTGCTCAGCAAAACCGCCGCGCCATTGCCATAGGTGGCATAATCGATTCCGCTCGAGACATCCGGGAAATCATACAGCGTGTTGGTCCAAACGGGCCAGGTATACACCGTGGAGGCCAGCGTTGCGCCCGCCAGGCGCAGGGGGCTGGAAGAAGTCAGCCTGAAATCCCCCGTATCGGCGGAAACAAAGCCGGGATCGGTACCCATGATGGTGCCCGTCCATTCGCTGGGAATATTGCCGCTGCCCTGGGCAACCCAGTTGTTGGCGCCCGCAATCTGGCGCTGGCCGGAAGCCCAGTCTACGCCGTTGATGCCGTCTTCATCGTGGGTTTTCACATCAACAACATACCCAAAACCTTCCCGGGCCGTGGTAACAAAGGCATTGTTGTAGCATTCCAGGCTTTCCACTGCAAACTCCACGCGGATGGCGCGGAAGGTGCTGGAAGTGCCGGTGTAAACAAACGTGTTGTTGACAAAGCGGTAGCGGCCATAGGTTTTGCCATAAGCGGTCAGAACACTGCCGGTATTGCCGGAAATATCCGCCGTACCGTCGCCGCCGATGCGCACCAACGAACCGCCATTGTGCACGATAACGTTGCCGACCACATCGGAGTCCTCGCGCACGGAGAACAGGCCGTAGGTGGGATCAACCCCACGCAGCTCATCCAGCACCGGGAAAGAGCCCTCTTCGGGATCACCCGGATCGGGCCCGATCAACTCCAGGCTCTGCTGCTTGTTGTTTTCAAAGTAGTTGAAATACACCTCGTTGCGGCCGCAGCGGGTCTTGAGGCCGTTGCCGGCGACGGAATCGTGCACATAGTTATACTGGAAGCGCAGCACCGCATCGGGATAGCGCACTTCATCGGTAGCTACATACACGTTATGATCGCCATTGTAGACGCCATTGTGATAGATGTCGTTGTATTCGATTACAAGCGAGCCGGAGTAGGTATCCGGGGAAATGATACCCATGCGGGCGTCATGGATCTCGCAGTTGCGGATGGTGATATTACCCGACATGGGATAGACCGTCCGGAACGTAACCCGGTTGCGGATCTGGGTGCGGATGGTGCTGCCATAAGCCGAAAGCGTATCGTACGTGATAGCGGGCGAGGCATTGCGCGAGGTGTTATATTCCTCGATCAGCTTGCCCAGGTTGCCTTCTACCTCAAAGTTTTCAAAAACAACGTTGGGCGCATTGATGATAACCATGTTCTGGGCATTCATCGTGGCAATCTTGGGTTTCTTGCCGTTGATGGTTACGCCGCGCACCGTCACGCCTTCCTCGGCGATCGTCAGCGGTGCCGGATAGGTGGCATCCCCATCCACCAGCATGATATCCCCGGCCTGCATTTGATCGACGCAATCCTGGGGCTTTTGATAATAGCGCGTCGGCCCAACATAATAAACCTTGGTGCCATCGGGGTTGGTAACGGTATCATCCACCAGCGAGCGGGTGGTATCGTCATCGCACATGCCGTCTATTTCCAGGCTGAAATTGCGCAGTTCAAACTCGCCGCTGTTGGCTTGGACGCCGATAGCGCCAATTTCCTTAAACGGCTGGGTGGAGCTGTTATAATTTCTGGCAAAAGCAGCATTTTCCACAACCGCGTTGCCATCCACCCACGCGGTATACTTGCCTGTTCTGGCAGTGCCGGCATCGGGGGTGATGGCAAACTTGAGGCGGTAGGTCTGCCCGGCGGTAATATCATAGGACACCTGGGTAGAACCGTTATAAAATTTTAACGAACCCTCATTGGAAGTGCCATCGGCATAAACAGACACGCGAACACGCTTGGTTGCGCTGTAATCCAGGCGCGCCAGATAATCGCCAAAGCACAGTTCACCACTGGTATCGGCATTGGCTGCAGCCTTAAAATCAAACTCAATTTCCAGCGTGTTGGGGGTGCTGCTGCTGGAAACGGATGTGTCCTTCAGACCGGGGTGATCGACAATACCATAGGTGGTAATGCCGTCCTGGTTGGGGTTGGGCAGTACACGGATGTACTTGTCGCCCGCCGTCTGGCCAGCCAGCACGCTTGTGTTTAACCCGGGAAACGCCAGAGCTGCGCCGGACAGCATCATAAATGCCACCAGTACGACCAGCGCCACGCGGGTAAACGCGGCTTTCTTGTGCATGGTTACTCCCTCTTTCCTATAAAATTTCCCTTTTGGGAAACGGATAAGCAAACCCCTGTTCCATGCCCTTGCGCCCCCGGCATCCCAATGCCGGTAAAATCAGGCTACAGCGCTTCTTTTCAACCATTGATACCAGCCTCACCTTGGTCGGCTACGCTGCATGCATTGGATTGATAAAATCCACCAAACCCAACAACCAGTTCCGCCTTTTCCTGTACATCATGTTCCAATCTGTTGCGCATACATATCCAGACAGGCACTAACTATTGTGTAGTATAAAACAGCCCGTGCAAAATAAAGTTCCAATTATAGAGCATTTTCTTTATCTGTGAACATTTGATATCCACATCATCTTGTGGCCGAAATTGGTAAAACCATTTCCTTCGCGCATCCTGCCGGGTGAATATATGCTGTATCCGCGCCTATATAAAGCCTATGGATTGTGGCCTGCCCGACGATGCAGAATAGATACCCGTAACACGCCATCGAGCAGCCCTAGCATCCAATAAAAAAGCCGGGCGCACCATGCGCCCGGCTTTTTGCCATAGATGATAACGTGTTATTCCGCCTGGGTACCGCCGATCTGCCCCGCTTCGCCGGTAACATCCAGGATAAGGCCGCTGTCCCCGCCCATCACATTGGGCAGCTTGCCATCCCATTTGTTCCATTTTACATACTCGATATAGCCGGGGGATTTGGACAGCGTTTCCTGAATCAGCTTGATGCTTTCGGCCTCGGCACGGGCCTGTTCAATCTTCTGCTCCGCCTCCACCTTGATGCGGGATAAATCCTGCTCGGCCTTCAGGGCTTGCTGCTGGGCCGTCTGCTTGGCCTCGACAGCCTTGTTAAACTCCTCCGAAAAATCGAAATCAACGATATTGAACACCTCAACATCCAACCCATAGGGGGTAATCTTCTCGCTCAGATTGTCCTTAATCTGATCGCCAACCTCCTGGCGGCGGATAATGAGATCTTCCGCCGTAAAACGGGCGGTAACCGCTTTAATGCTTTCCTGGATCGCCGGGGCGATGACGACGTTTTCGTAGTTGTTGCCCACGGATTGGTACAGGTTGGACGAGGCTTTGTTGTTGACCTTATAGTTGACCGCCACGGAATAAGAAATAACCTGCAGGTCCTTGGACGAGGCGGTGCCATCGGTTGTAATTTTCTGGGTACGGTTATTCATCTGTACCACCGATTGTACAAAAGGAATCTTAAAATGAAGCCCTTCCTGCAACACATTATCGCTGACCGAACCCAGCGTTACCGCAACGCCGGTATGCCCTGCCGGCACAACGGTAAAGCATTGGGACAGCACCAAAATGCCCAGCACAACGCCGATTACGGTAAAGACAATTTTTTTCTTGCTCATGGCAACCTCCCCTTGGGTGCAAGCGCACCCTGTTTACGTTGCTATCATACTCAAACGCGCACCCCACATCAAGGGATATGGCATGATTGCCCCGTTTCAGGCTACCAAGCGTCGCTTAACCTTGCCAAAGGTTAAGGCAGATATTCCATCGGCTCGAAAAAAGTCTCCGCTGCCGCTGGCCGGGGGCTGATTTTTCCGGCATTCATCCCCTATCGCGATAAAGTGCCCGTGTTTCCCGGCCGAAGGGGCGGAAATATACAGCGCGCAGTTTTCTCCTTTCCCGGGCTGTGCCCGATTCCCCGGTTTGGGTTATAAAAATCAGGGCCGGTGCCCCAGGCAACCGGCCCCATTAAAAGCAGGGCTGCCTATCAATACCGTTCCTTTACAAAAAACAATCCGCTGCAAGGCATCCGGCGATAACCGGCCGTTACCCGCCCGTCTTCCACCGTTTCATCCGGTTTTCAAACAGTGCGCCAACCCCAAGCAGCGCTGCGGATACCGCCAGCAGGATGAGCAGTTTTTTCATCAGCTGGGGCGTGTAGACAAGATATACATTGTAATCGAAGGGAAGCCAGTGCTGTTCGGGAAAGATAAAGCCCGCCAACGATAAAAGCGTGCAGGCCATGAGGGGCAAAAACGTATTGCCGGATACCATGGCCAGTGCATAGGCCAGGGAGATCATCATCAGGCACTGCACAGCGGTATAAAAGTAGAAAAACGCTACCCTGGGCCAAAGAAAGGAAAAGATAAAAAACACCACCAGCACATAGGCCATAAAATAGCCCCACAGCACCAGGGCGCGCAGCAGCAGATTATCCGTTGTGCTGCGAAAAACACACAACAGCTCGTTTCCCTCGGCATCGAGAAAATCCCGGTATACCATGATGGGCCACCAGGCCGATACCAGCGGCACCAGCATCTGCACATACAGCATGGTCTGGTACAAGCGCTCCTCCATCAACACCTGCCCATCGTGCGCCAGAAAAGTTCCCGCCACAAAGGCAGGCAGCACGCCATACAGAACCACCAGCGGCAGCCAGAAAGCAGCTTTCAGGTTTTTAAGTTCCAACGTTAATCGGGCAATCATGGATTCATCCCCTTGATCAGGCACATATAGCCATCTTCCAGCGTCGGTTCCACCGCCTGCCCCATGGGCTGGCGCGCCAGCACACGGCGCCGCAATTCCGCCCCACGCCCGGCTACATGCAGCTCGATAACGCCTTCGGGCAGCACGCCATCGCCTTCCAGCAAAAACACCTTGTCCCTGGCCATCTCCCGCAGGCCATCGCAGCAACCAAAATAGCGGATTTTCCCCTGATCAATGACGATAACCCGCTCGCACCCGGTGGCAACATCATCGACAATGTGCGTGGAAATCAGGATCATCTTGCCGCTTTGAATGCGCGTGATGACATTTTGGAACCGCGCGCGTTCCTCCGGATCCAGCCCGGCGGTTGGTTCATCAAACAAAAGCACATCGGCATCGCCGACCAGTGCCTGCGCGATGCCCGCCCGGCGCAGCATGCCGCCCGACAGCGTGCCCACCCGCTGCTTTTTGGCGTTTTCCAGATGAACGGCCTCCAGGCAGGCATCGATCGTCCGTGCGCGCGCCGCGGGTTCGACGCCCTTGATGGTACAAAAGTAATCCAGCATTTCCCCCACCGTCAGTTCCCTAAACATGCCAAAGGATTGCGGCAGATAGCCCAGGTTCCGCCCATATGCCCTGTTGCGGCGGATGGTTTTGCCATTGTAGAGGATATCGCCCCGGTCGGGCGGATACAGCCCGGCCATACAGCGCATCAACGTGGTTTTTCCGGCGCCGTTGGCCCCCAGCAGGCCGTACACCTCGGCCCCAAGCTCCAGATCAACGCCCGATAGCACCTGCTTTTTGCCCAGTTTTTTCGATAGGCCCCTGATTTCCAGCGTTTCCATGCTTATTCCCC
Source organism: bacterium (assembly GCA_029006015.1). GTDB lineage: Bacteria > Bacillota > Clostridia > Christensenellales > SUG1161 > SUG1161. The sequence goes on along the minus strand of JAQXFY010000008.1, from coordinate 184 downwards.
CCGTATCAGCTGTGCCAGGATATCGCCTTCCGGCGCATCCGGGTGCGTCAGCGTCGCCTCATAGACGCTGCGCAAACAATCAAAATTTCCTGCTTGACCATCGCTCTGGGCAAAATAGGCATAAGCCGTGTACAGGATGTCATAATCCACCATCTCCCCATCCAAGGCAGACAACAGCTCCAGC
>JAQXFY010000007.1 GCA_029006015.1 bacterium | reverse complement strand
CCCTTGTTTTTGCGCAGTTCGTACAGCTTATCGGCATAGGCAGCCGCCTTATCCGAGGTGGCGGGATCCACCAGGGTAACGCTATCAAGGCTGATCCCCAACTTTTTGGCGCTCGATAATAACGCATCCACCTGCCCCAGCAGGGTGATGCGGGCCAGGCCTTCGCTGGCGATCTGCGCAGCGGCGCGGACAACGCGCTCGTCCTCCCCCTCGGCCAGGACGATATGGCGCACATCGGCCTTGGCTTTTTGCTTGATGCCGTCCAAAATAGACATGGATGTGTTCCCTCCCAAATGATGCAATTGCATAACGCAGCTTAAGCCCCGTTGATCTTCGGGGCCGCATACAACTTTATTTTACACCAATTGCGCCTGTATTTCCACCTTTTATAACAAATTACGGGCCATGCCTTGTATGCCCGGCAGCCAGCGCAGTATACTGGGGCATATGGAAAAGAATGCTGCCGCCCCTTTTGTGGGTATTGTAAGTGAATATAATCCGCTGCACACCGGCCATCAGCATCAGATAGCGCGGGCCAGGGCGCTGTCCGGCAAACCGCTGGTGCTGGTTTGCATGAGCGGGGCCTGCGTCCAGCGGGGGGAGTTTGCCTGCCTGGATAAATTTACCCGCGCCCGTATGGCCATCGCCGCCGGGGCGGACGCGGTCATCGAAATGCCCATTCAGGGCGTGCTGGCCAGCGCCGATGGCTTTGCCAGTGCCTCCGCCGGGCTGATGGCGGCCATGGGGGTGGATGCCCTGAGCTTTGGCAGCGAGGGCACGCCCATCCGGCAGCTTGCCGCGCTTGCGCATCTGGTATCCGCCCCGCCGGCTGCTTTCAGCTGCGCCCTGCGCCAGGGGCTGGATGCCGGCCTGGGTTATGCCCAGGCGCTGGAGGCCGCCTGCCTGGGCGCTGCGGACGGGGTGGGTTTGTCCCGGGAATGGGTGCAATTTGCCCTGCGCCACCCCAATGATACGCTGGCCATCGCCTACATGGCATCGGCCCCCGGCATGGCCTTTTACCCCGTTGCCCGCACCCATCCGCACGATGCCCCCGGGGACGGCCAAGCTACAAGCGCCTCACACCTGCGGGGGCTGCTTAGCGCGGGCAAGGATATCACCCCCTCCCTGGCGCCGCCCGCGCGGGATATATTTACCAAAGCCCTGGCCCTGGGCGATGGGCCGCTGCCCCCCTATCCCCCGGATGCGCTGGCGCTTTGGCTGCTGCGCCGCCTTACCCCCCAGGCGCTGGAGGCGGTTCCCGGCATGGGCGAAGGGCTTGCCAACCGGTTTGCGGCGGCCGCCGCCCAATCGGGCACGCTGGCAGATGTGCTGGAGCGCGTGCAGACCCGCCGTTATCCCCGCGCCCGGCTGCGGCGTGCCGCGCTTTGCGCCATGCTGGGCGTTCCGGCCGGCCCCGCCCCGTTTTACGCCCGTGTACTGGCCATCCGGCGGGAGGTCATCGAGGTGCTGGATGCGCTTTGCCGGCGATCGGGCATCCCCCTGGTGCTGCAGCCCGGCCGCCAGCGCATGGAACTGGCGCCGGAGGTCAACAATAGCATCGCGCTGTGTGCCCGGGCGCATGATCTGCATGTGTTGATGCGCCCCAACCCCGGCCGCCGCTGCGCCGGGGAGGATTACACCATCAACCCCATTATCTCTGAAGGGGGACCGCCCTATGCCTGATATGCAATACCATATCGCCCTTGAACCGGGCCAGGCCGGCCGCTACTGCATCCTGCCCGGCGATCCCGGCCGGTGCGAAAAAATCGCCCAGCGGCTGGACAGCATCACGGGCCATACCTCCAACCGGGAATTTACCACCTATACCGGGCTGTTGGCAGGCCAACAGGTATGCGTTACCTCCACCGGCATCGGCGGGCCGTCGGCTGCCATCGCCATGGAGGAGCTGGCTGCGCTTGGTGCGGATACCTTTATCCGCGTGGGCACCTGCGGCGGCATCGATCTGTCGGCCCAAAGCGGCCATCTTGTCATCGCCACGGGCGCCGTGCGGCAGGAGGGAACCAGCCGCGAATACGCCCCGCTGGAATACCCCGCCGTGGCCGATTTTGGCCTGACGCAATGCCTGGTGCAGGCTGCCGCGCGCGCGGGGCTACCCTACCATACCGGCGTTGTACAAAGCAAGGATTCCTTTTATGGCCAGCATTGCCCCGCCCGCATGCCCGTCAGCGGCGAGCTTGAGGCCAAATGGCAGGCCTGGAAGCGGCTTGGCGTATTGGCCAGCGAGATGGAAAGTGCGGCGCTTTTTACCGTGGCCGCCAGCCTGCATGTGCGCTGCGCAGCCATTTTTCAGGTGCTATGGAACCAGGAGCGCAAGGCGCAGGGCCTTGTGGAGCCGGATTGCCTGGATACCGGCGCCGCCATCGATGTGGCGGTGGACGCGCTGCGCCATATCATCGATAACAGCCATGGGGTGTGCCCGGTATAATCCGCCTGCCCCGGCACGCTATAAAGCCGCATAAACCCCCGCCGTACCGATTGCAATTTAAGCAGATTTCATTTAGACTATACCCGTCCACGCAACGAAGGAGGCTAAATCGATGGATAGATTAAAAGACAAGGTTGTCATCGTTACCGGCTCTACCAGCGGTATCGGCATCGGCATCGCAAAGCTGTGCGCCGCGGAGGGTGCGCAGGTGGTCGTTACCGGCCGCAATGTCGAGAGAGGGCAAAAGGTTGTTGAGGACATCGAAAAGGAAGGCGGAAATGCATGGTTCCATGCGTTTGACCTTACCAACACCGATTCCATGCATGCGCTGATTACGGATGTTGCCGAAAAATATGGGCGCATCGATGTGCTGATCAACAACGCGGCCGGCATGGGCATGAAGGACGGCCGGGTGGACGAGTTAACCCTGGAGCAGTTCAACGCGGTGGTGGCCACCGATTTGGGCGGCACCTTCAACATGATCAAGGAAGCCCTTCCCTATTTGCTGAAAAACCAAAACGGCGGCATCATTGTCAACATCGGCTCCATGGCCAGCGCCGGCGGCGATTTGGGCACCATTGCCTATGGATGCGCCAAGGCTGCGGTTGACAAGCTGACGGAATATGTCGCCTGCATGTATGGCCCCAGCGGTGTGCGCTGCAACTGCGTACGCCCCGGCCTGATTGTAACGCCGCAAAACGAAGCGCGCATTCCCGATGCGCTCAAGACTATCTTCCTGTCCAACATTCTGGGCACCCGCTACGGCACTCCGGAAGATATCGGCCACCTGTGCGTGTACCTGGCCAGCGATGAGGCTGCCTATATGAACGGCCAGATCCTCACCTGCGACGGCGGCCTGAATTCGCACACGCCAACCGTTGCGCAGTTCCGCATGATGTCAAGCCGTACCTGGTAATACAGGAAAATCAAGGCGAATACTAAAGGCGCCCTGTGCCGCCATTTTCCGGCAATACTGCAAAAAGCAGGTGGGAAAATTCCACCTGCTTTTCTTTTACCCTGCGATGTTTTTATCCTGCATGCATCCGCAAAAATAATTGTATATTTCCCAAAGCCAATTCCCATTTGGGAGCAATGGCCTTGTATTTCATTCAAACTTTACCTGGATTTTACATAAACCCATCCCAGATTTTACGCGTTTCCCGTAATATTTACATGTAGGGGCAAATACAACATGCGCTGCCGATGACAGCGGCAGCCAAAGGGAGCAATCATGAATATTTTTAGCGTTTTATCCCTGCTGGGCGGGCTGGCAATGTTTTTGTTCGGCATGAACATTATGGGCCAGGGCCTGGAAAAGCAGGCCGGAGGCAAGCTGAAAACCATCCTGCAAAAGCTGACCTCCAGCCCGATAAAGGGCTTTATCCTGGGGCTTGGCGTAACCGCCGTCATCCAGTCCTCCTCGGCGACGACGGTGATGGTAGTGGGCTTTGTCAACTCCGGCATCATGAAGCTTGGGCAGGCCATCGGCGTTATCATGGGGGCCAATGTCGGCACCACGGTAACCTCCTGGATCTTATCCTTAACCGGCCTTAAAGGCGACAGCCTGCTTATCACCCTGCTAAAGCCTTCTTCCTTTACGCCGGTGTTGGCGGTTATCGGCATCGCCATGACGATGTTTGGCAAAAGCGTCCGCAAAAAGGATATCGGCACCATCCTGCTGGGCTTTGCGGTGCTGATGTTTGGCATGGAAAACATGTCTGCCGCCGTCAAACCGCTGGCCAACGTGCCGGAATTTACAAACCTGCTGCTGCTTTTTTCCAACCCCATCCTGGGAGTGCTGGCTGGGGCATTGCTGACAGCTATTATTCAAAGCTCCTCCGCCTCCGTCGGCATCCTGCAGGCGCTCAGCGCCACGGGCAGCATTACCTACGCCAGCGCCATTCCCATTATTATGGGGCAAAACATCGGCACCTGCGTGACCGCCATGCTCTCCTCCATCGGCGCCAACAAAAATGCCCGCCGCGCAGCCATGGTGCACCTGTATTTTAATATAATCGGCACCGTGGTTTTCCTGGTGCTGTTTTATTCCATCAAGGCCATAATCGGCCTGCCTTTTGTGCATCAACCCGTCGATCAGCTGGGCATCGCCGTGGTGCATACCATTTTTAACCTTTTATCCACCGCGCTGATGCTGCCATTTACAAAGCTGCTGGAAAAGCTGGCTTACCTGACCATTCGGGACGATGCCAAGCGCCCGGACGAGCAATTCCAGTTGTTGGATGAACGCTTTTTAGCTACCCCTTCCTTTGCGGTGGAACAGTGCAAAAGCGTTACCGACGTTATGGCGGAAAAGGCGCGGGACACGCTTTTTTGCGCCATGCCGCTGACCCGGCAATTTAATGCTTCCCAGGCCCAGGCCGTGCTGGAGGG
>JAQXFY010000006.1 GCA_029006015.1 bacterium | reverse complement strand
ATGGGCAACAAGTATGGCACCGCCAACCCCATCCCCTTCCGCGTGGTGGATGCCAATATCGGCCTGGATATCGATGTGGCCATTCGCTGCCACGGGGAATATTCCTACCGCATCGTCGATCCGCTGGCGTTTTATGCCAATGTCTGCGGCAATGTGGTGCAGGATTTCCGGCGCGAGCAAATCGATTCCCAGCTGAAAAGCGAGCTGATGACCGCCCTGCAGCCGGCGTTTGCCAAAATCTCGGCCATGGGCGTCCGCTACAGCGCCCTGCCTGGCCACACCGCGGAAATTGCCCAGGCTTTAAATGAAGAACTCAGCGAAAAATGGACCGCCCTTCGCGGCCTGGCGGTGGCCAGCTTTGGCATCAACTCCGTCAAGGCGCCCGAGGAAGACGAGGCCATGATTAAAGAACTCCAGCGCACCGCCGTTTTGCGCAACCCGGGCATGGCGGCAGCTACGCTGACCGGCGCCCAGGCCGAGGCCATGAAATCCGCGGCAGCCAATCCGACGGCGGGGCCCATGATGGCCTTTGCCGGCATGAACATGGCATCCTCCGCCGGCGGCATGAACGCGCAGGCCCTGTTTGCCATGGATCAGGCCCAGCAGCAAAACCAGGCGCCCGCCGCGGCCCCTGCTGCCGCGCCCGCGGGATGGACGTGCGTCTGCGGGCATACCGTGGATGCCAATGCCAAATTCTGCGATGAATGCGGCAAGCGGCGCGAAGAGGCTACCGGATGGACATGCGCCTGCGGATCGGTCAATAAGGGCAAGTTCTGCCCCAACTGCGGTACCAAAAAGCCGGAAGGCGTGCCCGTTTATAAGTGCGACAAGTGCGGATGGGAGCCGGAGGATAAAACCAAACCGCCCAAATTCTGCCCTAACTGCGGCGATGCTTTTGACGAAAATGACCGCGTTTGACGGATAGGGGAGAGACGATGGCGCAGACCGACGAATTTACCCTGCCACCCCGTGAGCGCACCCACGAGGAAACCGATGCCAAATGCCCCAACTGCGGTGCGACCGTGCTGTTTGATCCCGCAACGGGTGGGCTGAAATGCGAATACTGCGGCTGGTCGGCCGAGGTGCCCCCGCCCGAGGAAGGGCGCGAGGTTTGCGAGATGGATTTTGATACCGCCGAATCCACCGGCAATTACGAGTGGGGCGCGGAAAAAAAGATGGTCATCTGCAAATCCTGCGGCGCGCAATCGGTATACGACCAGCTGATGGTATCGGATATCTGCCCCTATTGCGGGGCAACCGCCGTCATGCAGGAGGTAGGGCAAAAATCCCTGGCCCCAAACGGCGTGTGCCCGTTTGAAATCAGCGGTAAACAGGCCGAACAGCGCTTCCGCACATGGCTGGGGCGCCGGTGGTTTACGCCGGGCAAAGCCAAAAAATCCGTCCGGGCCGATCGTTTTACCGGCGTATACATGCCCTATTGGACGTTTGATTGCAATACAACCTCCAATTACAGCGCGCGCTATGGGAAGGACCGCCGCGTTAAGCAGGGCGATAAATATGTAACGGTAACCGATTGGTATTCCTGCAGCGGGGTGTATTCCCGGTTTTTTGATGATGTGCTGGTAAACGCTTCCAGCCGTCAGCAGGATAGCGATGTGCGCAAGGTGGAGCCGTACAACCTGAAAAAAGGCGTGCCCTATCAGCCGGAGTTTGTGGCGGGCTTTGTATCGGAACGCTATTCCGTGGGCCTTAAATCGGGTTGGGAAAAGGGGCGGGGGCGTATCCGCTCCAGCCTGGAATCGGAAATCGGGGAACAGATCAGGACCCGTTACCATGCCGACCGGGTATCGGGGCTGAACTTTTCCACGCGCTATGCCAACATCACCTATAAATATATGATCCTGCCGCTGTGGATGTCCAGCTTTCGGTATAAGAACAAGACGTACCGCTTCCTGGTCAACGGCCAAACCGGCAAGGTGGGGGGCAAGGCACCCATTTCCTGGCTGCGCGTGCTGTTGGCGGTGGCTGTGGGGTTGGCTATCCTTTTGCTGTTGTACTATGGCTTGGATGTGCGCGTATAGGCGGCGTGCCATTTGTGCTTTTATATCAAAGCGGCCTTTCCCGCTCGGGAAAGGCCGCTTGCTTTTTTGCGTGCGAATACTCCATAGCAACATGATGGTACAGGGCTTGCCGACGGCAATGCGCCGGCGCTGATATGCCTGGGGGGCCGGCGGGCGCGGGCATGCCGGGCAAACAACGGCAAAATATGCACAGGGTGGGCCAAGATGTAATGGCGGATATCCCCCGGGCGATGG
>JAQXFY010000005.1 GCA_029006015.1 bacterium | reverse complement strand
GTTCAACTCATTTCAGAAAGGGAAAAGTATCTTTTTCACATCTACAAAATCGCTTGTTGTTTTTTCTGCCGTAGAAACGGCGAAACCCCCGATAAAATCGGGGGTTTCGGGGGCTACATCTTTTTTGTAGCCCTTTGATGGCGGAGAAGGAGGGATTCGAACCCTCGCGCCGGTTTCCCGACCTACACCCTTAGCAGGGGCGCCTCTTCGGCCAAAACTTGAGTACTTCTCCATGTCCGAAAATAACGATATGCAATTATGGCGGAGAGAGTGGGATTCGAACCCACGGTGCCTTACAGCATCACCGGTTTTCAAGACCGGCTCCTTCAACCACTCGGACATCTCTCCATGCACGGTTGAAAGCGGGATTGAGTATACCAGATAAATGGTGTGTTGTCAATTACACATTCTCTAACTTCCACAAAATCCCCTGCTTTTCATTTGAGTAGGCCCCGGGCAACCTGGCAGGGTGTGCTCTCCCCTATTTCCCGTATACCCCAATCATGCCTGCCGCATGCCTTTCCCGCCCGATTCCCGCAACTAAAAAGCCTGGCTTTTAAACACCATTCAGGCCATGATCAAGCTGCGCAGCCGCCGGGCAAACGGGCCATGCCGGGCTGCGGTACCCCGCTTATCTACCGCCCGGCTGCACGGCGGCACGAACACTTTTTGATATTTGGGGGCATAAAATCGGGCTGGGGGCCACTCCAATCGTTTAAATACCCTTTCCCTCCTTATATAAAATTGCAGGGGCAGTTTATCTATCCGCCCCACCTTACAGCCCGCATGCCAAACAAAAGATTTACCCCCCTTGTGTTGACACGCCCCAGCACGTATGCTAAAATACAAAAGCTTTGTTGCGGTTTCTGCAGCGGGCATGCGGTCGTGGTGGAAAGGCAGACACGCTACTTTGAGGTGGTAGTGACGAGAGTCGTGGGGGTTCAAGTCCCCCCGACCGCACCAAATAAGCACGGTAGTTTGGATACCATTGGTACTCAAGCTATCGTGCTTTTCTTTTTGAAAAGCCCGCAATACAAGGCTTTTGCCACTGTGTCCTTTGAAGCCGGTTCATGGTATGACGGGCATCAAGGTTGGAGTTGAATATGCCACGCCTTTTGTTGTGGCGAAAATTATATATTGATGTGGTACAATTACCTTGATACGCCGGAATTGATTAAAAAGGTAACCTCACATGTTCTTAAATGGTATTGTGTATGAAGAAAATACCGAACACCATACAAAACAGTGCCTGTAACAGCAAGGAGGATAACCTGTGATAAAAATCCAATTATTATCCAAGGAGAATTTTGATGAAAGCGCATTAGATACATACGACAGAAAGCAGGAGGTTAACAAGGTCTATCGTAAGCAAAATGGTGAATATGTACTTGTCGATTGCCCCTATACAGAAGATTGGGATATCGAAAAAAAGCGCCAAGTTGCCAAGGATATCAGCAGCGATGCCTATATATCATTTATGGCGTTGGATGGCAAAAATATAGTGGGATTTATCGGCTTATTGAAAAAGCTTACACATAAATATATGATATTGGATTTGATACAGGTTGCCAATTCCTATCGTGGCAATGGAATTGGAAGGGCGCTTTTCAATTTGGGCAAAGAAACAGCATTAAAGGCCGGTGCGAAAGCATTGTACATATCGGCATGTTCCTCTGAAGAAACCATTGCATTTTATAGAGCTATGGGTGCACAAATAACAGATTGCCCTATAAAGGAAATTGCCGATAACGAACCATATGACGTGCAAATGATATGTCCGTTAAAATAAAAAAGGGAAAATTGTTATTTTTTCGTCTTATTGAATTAGATAAAAGCCACGCTTGGCTTGCCTGCAAAGGATGCTATTTGCAAGCAGGCATAACAAGGCAGAATGGCCCCATGGCCATGATTGGCATTGAGCGCAATGCCCATGCGATGTATACTAAAGCAGGTTACGCTTTCCGTGATCCAGGCCACCGTTTGTAAGGCTTTCCCACATCATGCAGCAAAGGATCATCCAAAGATGGGTATCACAAACCAGGAAGTATGGCGCATTGCACTGCAGCAATCGGCCTACGATTGCAACTGTTCCCCCGAAGATTTTTTAAAGCCGCAAAGCATGGTTACCCTTTCTAAAAAGCATCCCCTTGCCCGGAAATATTTGCCGCTGCCTTTTGCCTGCGATCTGGTGTCCTACGGCAATAATATCATTGCCCAGACAAGCGAGGAGCTGGCACCCCTGGTTGAAGCATATATCCATCAATATCCGGCAGAGCATAGCTTTGAAACGCCCCACCTTCATATATTGGATGATATGCTGCGCCCGCATGGATTAAAGGTTTGCTTTATGGCGGAATATTTTCTGCCGGATGTGGAGCATCTAAAAGCGCAGCCCTGCGGGTATGAGCTGCGGGTGTTGCATCAGCCCGATTTTGCAGATCTATATGTAGAAGAATGGAGCAATGCTTTATGCAGCGAGCGTAAGGCGTTGGATGTGCTGGGCGTAGGCGCCTATGATAAAGGTAAGCTGATTGGGCTTGCAGGGTGCTCTGCCGATTGCCAAACGATGTATCAGATCGGCATCGATGTGCTTCCAGCATACAGGCGGCAGGGCGTTGCTTGCGCATTGACCAGCCGGCTGGCCTTGGAGATTCTGGCCCTGGATAAGGTACCCTTTTATTGCGCCGCCTGGTGCAACATTAAATCCGTCCGCAATGCCATCAAATGTGGTTTCCGGCCCGCATGGGTAGAAGTAACGGCCAGAGAAGCTGCGTTTGTAGACAAGATCAACGGCAAAGCCAAATAAGGTTGCAGGCATGCTTTTACCCATTGGGGCTTGCCGGCAAAGGGCGTGCATTTGCCTATGCGGCATTTTTACAACCGGCCACTCCAATCCCGCTGCAGGCGGCAAAAGCCCCCGCCCCGCGTTTTATCCCCTACCCGCCTGGGACCCCAGGCATAACCTTGCGCTTTTGGGCATCGGGTGGTATATTTTTTGAAGATCATATTACAGGGGTGGTCAGTTATGATTTTTGAAAACATGGATCGGATTGTTTTTGCCGGCGATTCCGTTACCGATATGGACAGCCAGAACCCCGTCGGTGAGGGCCTTTTTGACAACGTAGGCAGAGGGTATGTGCGCGTTATCGAAAACCTGCTTGCGGCCTGCTATCCCGAAATCAAAGTGCGCGTCACCAACTCCGGCATTTCGGGAAACACCAGCCGCGATCTGCTTGCAAGGTTCGACCGCGATGTTGTGGATTTAAACCCCAACTGGGTATCCATCTGCATTGGCATCAACGATGTCTGGCGTCAGTTTGATACCCCCGCCATTCCGGATGGCCAGGTCATGCCCGATGAATATGAACAAAACCTGGAAACCATGATCCGCAAGGTGCAAGGCCGCGTCAAAGGCATCTTTATCCTTTCCCCGTACATTATCGAGCCCAATTCCGAGGATATGATGCGCGGCCGCATGAATGAGTATGTCGATATTTGCAAAAAGCTTGCCCAGAAATATCATTGCACGTTTATTGATTTCCAGAAGATGTATGAGGATTATTGCAAAATCCGTCACGCCTCCTTCATTGCATGGGATAGGATCCATCCCAACCAGGTGGGCGCTACGTTGATGGCAAAAGAATTCCTCAAGGCGTGCGAGTTTGATTATAACCGGTAAACATCGCAAACACACCTCCTAAAGATAACTTATTTCAGCCCCGGCATCATCAGGCAGATGGAGGCGGCGTTTGGCAGCACAAAGCGGGCATTCCGTTAGGTAAAACCGGCCTTTTTGTATCAAAAAGGCCGGTTTTATTGATGTATCACAACCCATTGCCGGGCATAGCGCAGTTGACAACTTGCCCGCTTCGGGCACAACGCAAAAATCGCTGGCGAGTTTCTTGCCGAAACCCTCTATTCTTCCTCCCCACCATGCAAGGGAAAGCAAACGCCTGTGCCGCGCGAACATATTGACATTCTTCGATTGGTGACATATAATTAAAACACATCGAAGAAAATAGATTTAAGGTGATGTGCATGGCATCTGAATATACGGAGGTTGCAAAGGTATTTAAGGCGTTTTGCGATGAAAACCGGCTGCAGATTCTGGAAATGTTACACTCCGGCGAGAAATGCGCCTGTAAGCTTTTGGATGAGCTGCATATCGGCCAGTCCACCCTATCCCATCACATGAGAATACTGTGTGATTCCGGGGTTGTGCGCGGCCGCAAAGAGGGAAAATGGGTCCACTATTCCATTGACCCAAAAGGCGCTGAACGGGCCAAGCAGCTGTTGGAACAGCAGGTCGCGCTGACAGCCCCATGCCAACAGGGCAAAGCTTGTTGTTGCAGGGAATAAAGGAAGCCATCTGACAAGATGGCTTCTGTTTTGGCCATCACTTCGATATTTTTAGATTTATCAATCTAAGAAGGGAGTAACGCTATGGAAGCCTTGCATTCCATCTGGGATTTTATTCAAAACCAGGTTCTTGGCATGAAATGGCTTAACCAGGCCATTGGTAATGGCCTGGCGGCTTTGGGCCTGGACATATCGGGCAAAATCGGCGGCAGCATCCAATTTTTTCTTTATGATATCATCAAAATCATGGTGCTGCTGGGCGTTCTTATTCTGATTATTTCCTATATTCAAAGTTACTTTCCTCCGGAACGAACAAAACGTATTCTGGGCCGTTTCCATGGCATCGGCGCAAACGGCGTGGCCGCTTTGTTGGGCACAGTGACGCCATTTTGTTCCTGTTCTTCCATTCCCCTGTTCATCGGTTTCACCAGTGCCGGCCTGCCTTTGGGGGTAACTTTTTCTTTCCTTATTTCCTCTCCCATGGTGGATTTGGGAAGTTTGGTGCTGCTCATGAGCATCTTCGGCTGGAAGGTCGCCATTATCTATGTGGTGCTTGGGCTGGTCATCGCCGTGGCAGGCGGTACACTCATCGAAAAGATGCACCTGGAAAACCAGGTGGAAGCATATATCCGCAACGGCAAGGCAATCGATGCCCCACAGGAACAACTTCACATAAAGGATCGCATCCAGTATGCCTGGGGGCAGGCCATTTTCACCGCTAAAAAAGTTTTTCCCTATGTACTGATCGGCGTGGGTGTCGGCGCCTTTATCCACAACTGGATTCCCGAAGAATTTATTGTAAAGCTTCTTGGCACCGGCAATCCCTTCGGGGTTATCATCGCCACAGTTGCCGGCATTCCTATGTACGCCGATATCTTTGGCACGATCCCCATTGCGGAAGCCCTGCTGGCAAAGGGCGCGCAGCTTGGCGTTGTCCTGTCGTTTATGATGGGCGTCACCACGCTATCCCTTCCCTCCATCATCATGCTGCGCAAAGCTGTAAAGCCTAAGCTGCTGGGTATATTTGTAGCGATCTGCACCATCGGCATCATCATTGTCGGCTACTTTTTTAACGCAATCCAGTTCTTGCTGGTATGATGGGAGGAAAACAACATGGCTAAAAACTGGTATCCTGTAATTGATATACTAACCTGTATCGAGTGCGGCACCTGCGTTAATTTCTGTTCACACGGGGTTTATGATAAATCAAAAGCGCCCGCCCCGGTAGTCATTTATCCCGATGGATGTATCGACCATTGTCACGGCTGCGGAAACAAGTGCCCGATGGGCGCCATTGCCTATGTTGGCGATGACACGGGCTGGGCCCCTCCGGCGCAGAAAGAAAAAACGGGCGCATCGGACTGTAACTGTGGGTGTAGCTGTTCTTCTGAAACCAAAAACGCATCCAAAAGACTGACCATTGAGTACCTTTACCTGGATTTATGCACCTGTGACCGCTGCATCGGAACAGACGCCGTGCTGGAGGAAGTAATTTCGGTACTCCGGCCCGCCCTGGAATTAGCCGGCTATACGGTTGATTACCGTAAATACGAGATGGCAACCGCAGAGATCGCCAAGCAATATCATTTTCTTTCCTCCCCTACGATCCGGGTTAACGGAACCGATATTTTCGGCAACGTGCAGGAATCCGACTGTACCTGTTGCGGGGATATTGCCGGGGTTGCCGTAGATTGCCGGGTATTTGAGTACGATGGAAAAAAATACGAAGTTCCCACAAAGGAAATGCTGGCCAATGCCATTTTAAAGCACCTGGACGCCATTCCCGGCTGCTCCTGCACAGAATACGCACTGCCCGAAAATCTCAGGCGATTCTATGCGGGCAAAGAAAGCAAAGCCGCTTCAACCTGTTCCTGTGGTTGCAGCTGCTGCTAATCTAACATATGGAGGGATATCCAATGGCATTTTTCAACTTTGGCAAGAAGAAACAAGAAAAAAGCGCTTGCACTTGCTGCTGCAGCTGTGTTCCCAAGGCAGAGGAAAGCACGCCCTGCTGCTGTGGAGGTTCCGCAAACGGCATTCATTCCATTAAAGTTCTGGGTGCAGGCTGCAAATCCTGCCACGAGCAGCACGAAAACGCCAAGGCCGCGGTAAAATCCATGGGCCTGTCCACCCCGGTGGAATACATTACCGATATGGAAAAAATCATGGCGTATGGCATTATGCGCATGCCTGCCATCGTAGTCAACGAACAGGTAGTTTCCATGGGCAAGGTGCTGAAAACCGCCGAGGTGGAAAAGCTGCTGCATAAGTTGGGGGGATGATATAAACAATGCCTGTATCGGGGCTTATTATATCTATAGGCAACAATAAAGCATCGGGGCAAAGCAAGCTTTGCCCCGATCTTGCAATTTAAAAGAAAAACCGCCGCGAACCATACACCGTTCGCGGCGGTTTGGCAGGGGAGACGCGATTCGAACACGCAACCGACGGTTTTGGAGACCGCAACTCTACCGTTGAGCTACTCCCCTTTGCCCGGCGCTTATTATACCTTGAATTGCGCTCCCCGTCAACCACCCTTTCTGCAGATCATCAGGCGGCCATGCTATCCGCGGTTTCCGCCAGCGAAAGGGTGATGCCCAGGTTGCCGTTTAGCGTGCGAAGCTCATCCAGGAATTTTTTCTGATCGGCATCCGTCCGCACGCGTATGTTGTAGACCAGTTCAAACAGCGTACCAAAATCGCATGTTTTAACGCGCTTGAGCTGATAGGCGGTGGTATACCGGCCCAGCACCTCATCGAACACACCGGGGTAATTCATATCCTCCGGCACAGTAATCTTCAGGCGCATGGCATCGCTTTTGGGTTGGGCAAAATGGATAGCGTTCAGCACCAGCATAAGCGCACCCATAACCACCACAAACAACACGGCATATCCTATGCGCCCCATGCCGCAGGCAAGGCCGCAGGCAACCTCCAGAAAAATATAGGCAATGCTTTTGGGGCCGCCCGGCTCGCTGCGGAAACGTACCAGGGCAAACGCGCCTGCCAGCGAAAAGGCCTTGGCCACGCTGTTGCCCACCAGAAAGATGATGCTTGCCACGATGGCGGGCAGCATGGTTAAAGTAATGGCAAAGCCGGTGGATACCCCTTCCTTGCGGTGGGTAAACACATAAATCAGGCTGATAATCACACCCAGTGCAAGCGCCGTCAGCAATATTTTCATGGTGCCTGAAAAGGTAATCGTATCCTCCATAACGGAAGCAAACAGGGAATCAAGCATACTTTATCCTCCACTTCATCTATACGCACATCGCAAGGCCATCCGCCTGCAGATCGGTAATATAGCGCTGATATTCTTTGCCGTATTTGGAAAAACCGGTGCGGTATATGCCATGCCTGGACAACATACCGGCCAGCCATAGCGGAACGGAGCGTTCCATTTTGATTTCCATCAAAATTTTACCGGGCTCCAGGATAGGCTTGCCATAAATGCCATCCTCCAGGCGCACGTTTTCCCTTCGGGACAGAATATTATCATCAAAGGTAATGCGCAGGGCTTTATCCTGTATGCCATACAGCGCGATGCGCCTGTAACTGATGTACACCGCAGGCGCAACCGGCTGTTGGGCCATGGAAACGGCCAATTCGCGGGCCACCTGGTTGGCCATATACCCTTGAAGCGGGGGTGCACGCCCGGTTCTGATAAAATCGTAGGCTTGGCCCAACGCCATTTCCACCCGGCGCTTGGTAACGATGCCCTGCATCTTTTTTTTCATTTCCAAAAAGACGCAGGCATCCATCCCTCCGGGCACCCCATAGCTGCGCAGGCGCATTTTTTCTTTATAGGCAGGATGCTGCAGGCTATGGCGGATCACGCGGTTATCCGGCGTATCCAAATACAGGTTGCAAATGGAATAGGCGCGCCCATCCCGGCAATAGGCATCCGGCACGGTATAGGGCGCAAGCTCCTGCCGCAGGGCCTGGCATTGATCGGCAGACAGGATGTACTTGGTTTCATAGCGTTTGAATGTGGCGGCCATTTTCCTCATTCCCTTCTTTTCTCACCGCTATTTTATGATTCAAAAATGAACAAAATATTGCATTTTTACGCCATTTGGGTTTGTTCATCATTGCTTAACAAATTGCCGGCAGGCCTGGCAAAGCGCAGCCCCCATCGTCATCCCCGGCTGATTGTAATGCCCGCATCCTACCCGATGCCGGATAAAAAAATCGCATGCGCCCAACGCGCATGCGAATATCCATACAACTTATACCGCCCATCCATAACAGGCGCCAAACGCGCCCCCTGCGGGTGCGTCAGCCAAATATTTGCTTGGTAATGGCCTGGGCTGTAGGCGTGGCCGCCAGGCCGCCCAGCGCGGTTTCACGCAACTCTTCCGGCAGCGCCTTTCCCACGCGGTACATGGCTTCCACCGTTTCATCAAAGGGGATCAGGCAAGGGATACCTGCCAGTGCCATATCGGCGCATACCAGCGCATTTAAAACACCCAGCGCATTACGCTTGGCACAAGGAACCTCCACCAGGCCGGCAACCGGATCGCACACCAGGCCCATAATATTTTGCAGCGCCACCGCCGCAGCATTGAGCGCCTGCTCGGGCGTTCCCCCCATCAACTGTACGGCCGCAGCCGCAGCCATGGAAGCCGCCGCCCCGCACTCGGCCTGGCACCCGCCCGCCGCGCCCGATAGCGTTGCATTTTCCGCAATGGCCTGCCCTACCGCCCCTGCCGCTGCAAGAGCCTCCAGCAGCGCGTCCTCGCCACAGCCGGTGCGCCCCTCCACATACATCAGCACGCCCGGCAAAATGCCGCAGGAGCCCGCCGTCGGCGCCGCCACGATCCGCCCCATGGAGGCATTGACCTCAAAGCTGGACAGGCCGTGGGCCACGCCGCGCAGCACCTCCTGTCCCAGCAGGCTGTTGCCGCCTTCCGCATAGGTACAAAGCTGGTGTGCCTGGCCGCTTGTCAGCCCGCTGACGGAGGCAACGGGTTTTTCCAGCGTACGGTTGGCCGAGCTGCGCATAACCTGCAGCGCCTCCCGCAGGCGCGCCTTGACATCCTCCACCCCGATATCCTGCGCCTTGGCCTCCATCTGCATGGACAGCTGCCCAAGATTGCATTGCATTTGGGCACAAGCCTCCAGCAAACCGGCCCCGTTGGTAATCATGTTGCTTCCCCCTTACAGGCGCTGCATGCTTTGCACGCTGCGAATATACGGCAAGGCCCGGATGGCCTCAACATCCTCCCCGGGCACCGGCGCATCGGTTTCCAAAATGGTACAGGCCAGATCGCCCCGGGCCCGGCGGGCATGCCGCAGCGATACGATATTGCCGCCCCCCCGGGCAATAATGCCGGTAATATTGGAAATAACGCCGGGATGGTCCATATGGCTGATAACCACCCCGGGATAATCGCCCGTCAGCAGGCATTCCACACCGTCGATGCGGGTGATCTCCACCTCCCCCGCCCCGATGGATTGGCCCTGCAGGGTAACGGTAACGCCCTGTGCATCGGTAAGCTCCATAAGCACGGTGTTGGGATGGGCACCGGGTATTTCCTTTTCCTGGAAAGAAAAGCTAACGCCTTGCTGCCTGGCGATTTCAAAGGAATGCTTCATGCGCTCATCATCGGTTTTCATGCCCAGCACGCCGGCAACCAGCGCTTTATCCGTACCATGGCCCAGGCCGGTTTTGGCAAAGGAGCCATGCAGATAGAAGATGGCGCTGGCCACATGCCCGCCGCAGAGCATATAGCCCGCCCGCCCCAGCTTGATCGCCCCCGCCGTGTGGGAACTGGACGGCCCGATCATAACCGGGCCCAACACCTGAAAAAGGCTGGTATGCATGTGCTGACCCTCCAGAAAAAATGCGGCGCCCTTAGGATGCCACATTTTATATGCTTATACCCTGTTTTTTTCCTGTATGCAGATAAAAGGCGCTGCTGTACACGCAAGCCCCGCGCCGCCAGATAAAATGGCCCATACCGGCATACGCTCCCACCGCCCAGGCGCACCCAGATTTTGCTACAGGATGCTGGCGATAAACTGGGCGACGCGCTGCTGCTTGGGGTGATCGAAAATTTCCTCCGGCGTACCGTCGGCCATGATAACGCCATCGGCCATAAACAGCACGCGGTCGGCCACCTCGCGGGCAAACCCCATTTCATGGGTAACCACAACCATGGTCATGTGTTCGCGCGCAAGCTCCTTCATAACGCCCAGCACCTCCCCCGTCAAAAGCGGATCCAGCGAGGAGGTAGGCTCGTCAAACAGCAGGATATCCGGCTGCATCATCAGGGCCCGTGCAATGGCCACGCGCTGCTTCTGCCCGCCGGACAATGCCGAAGGATAGGCATCGCGCTTATCCAACAGGCCTACTTTTCCAAGCAAGCCTTCGGCGCGCTCGATCGCCTTGGCTTTGGGCAGCTTGGATACCGCAATGGGCGCTTCAATCAAATTGCCCAGCACCGTTAAATGGGGAAACAAATGGAAATTTTGGAATACCATGCCCATCTTGCGGCAGACATGGCGCGCCACCTTGTCCTCCACATAAACGCCATTTTTGATCAGCGGCTCGCCCTCGATGGCGATGGTACCGCCATCGGCCTTTTCCAGGTTAATGAGGCACCTGAGCATGGTACTTTTGCCCGCGCCCGATGGGCCGATAACCGCAATGGTTTCGCCCTGGCAGACGGTAAAATTAATATCCGTCAAAACCTCCAGCGTATCGAATGTCTTTTTAAGGCCGCTTACCGAAATCAGCTCCACACCGCGCCCCCCTTTAGTAACTCAGCTTCTTTTCGAGCCAGCCAAAAAGCCGGGTCAGCCCGAACGTCATCAGCAGGTAGAATGCCGCCGCCACCACAAACGCCGTGGCGTTGACATCGCGGTTGACCGCCGCTTTGGCAAAAAACAAAAGATCGGTCACGCCGATGGAGACAACAAGCGCCGTATCCTTGACCAGCGTAATGCACTCGTTGGATATGGGCGGCAGGGATACGCGCAGCATCTGCGGCACCACAATGCGCCAGGTGGTTTGCCAGCGGCTAAGCCCCAGCACACGCGCAGCCTCATACTGGCCGCGATCCACCGCAATCAAACCGCCGCGGAAGATTTCGCAAAAATAGGCCGCATAGTTCAGGATAAAGGTAAGGCAGGCGGCGGGAAAACGCCCCATCGCCAGATAAGGCCCGATATAGGGGATAAACGCCAGGCCATAATAAAAGAAACACAACTGCAGCATCAGCGGGGTGCCCCGCATCAGCCACACATAGCCCGATACCAGGCCGCGCACCACACGGGATTTAGAGCCGCGCAGAAAGGATAGCATCAACCCCAAAGGCAGGGAAATCACCGCGGTGATCGCAAACAGCCCCAATGTATATTTAGCCCCCGCCATAAGGCTTTTTATCAGCATCCAGATATAAGCCAAAAAAGCGCCTCCTTTTTCCCAGATAATGCACAAAAAGGCGAGGCAAAGCTTGTTGGCCTTGCCCCGTCCCTTTGGCCGGTTGTATTATTCCGCCTTCTTGGCATCCTGCG
Organism: bacterium; assembly: GCA_029006015.1. Taxonomy (GTDB): domain Bacteria; phylum Bacillota; class Clostridia; order Christensenellales; family SUG1161; genus SUG1161. Next base: position 980 of record JAQXFY010000005.1, on the reverse strand, counting down.
AAAGCAGGTAATCCGCCACAATAACATCCACTACAAACGCATCGATGCGCCCGATTTTCAGATCGGAGTACGCCGTGACGTTTTCATCGTATTCCACAACTTCCTTCACTTCGCCGCGGATGGGGTGGGCTTCCAGGGCATCCAACGCGGAGGAACCGCTCTGCAAACCAACAACCTTGCCCTTCAGATCATCAATGGTGGTGATGCCGCTGTTATCAGCCACAACGATAACCTGCTTGTTGGCGATATAGGGCTTGGGAATGTACATTGCCGCCACGCGCTGGTCGGTGATGGTCAGGCCGTTCCAGGCGCAATCGATCTTGCCGGCATTCAGCTCCATCTCCTTGGATTTCCAATCGATGGTCTGCAGCACCAGCTCCACGCCCATGCGCTTGCACACTTCGGTAGCCAGATCGATATCAAAGCCAACAATGTTGTTTTCCTCATCGCGGAAGCCCATCGGGGGGAACTTGTCGTCCAGGCCCATGACCAGCTTGCCCTTGTTCTTGACGTTTTCCAGCGACTTATCGCTTTCCAGCACTTCGGCCTGGCGGGTAAACTCGCCATCTTTGATCATAATATCCTCGCCGAACCACTTGGTGGAAATTTCCGCCGCCTTGCCATCGGCAATCATTTCATCCAGGATGCGCTGCACTTCGTTGCCCAGCGCGATGGCATCTTTCTGGAAGCCAACGCCATACTCCTCCGGAGCCAGGCTTTCTTCCAGCTTAACATAAGAGACCTGCTTTTTGCCGCAGCCGGCAAAAAGGCTGGCCATCATGATGACGGCAAGCGCCACCAGCAGCACCCTGCGCATGTTTTTCATGGTAAATACCCTCCTTCAATGGCCGCGTTTCCCGGCCAACGCCTGCCTAGTATAACATCATCACGCTAAAGCGTCAACGTGATATTACCTTGTTTTCGCCGATAAGGCGCGAAGGGAATTTAAAACCGCCAGCACAGATACCCCGACATCGGCA
>JAQXFY010000004.1 GCA_029006015.1 bacterium | reverse complement strand
CGACCCTGTCCATCGGCTGCGCGTGCGCCAGAAAAATCGAAATTGGCTGCTGGTACCCTGGGTTTAATACCGGCTACGTTGGCGCGGAAATGGCGGTGGATATCGGGCTGCTGCTGGATGATGCCGTGGAATGGTGCCAGGTTGGCGTGTTTGCCATCGATGAAATAACCAGCCAGGACGATTTTAAAACCGTGAACATCGTGGGCTACGACAAAATGGCCAAATTGACCGACCCGTATACAACGGCCATCGCCAGCTGGCCTGCGGCGTTTTCTGATATTTGCGACGAAATCGCGGAAACTTGTGGTTTTGAATACGCTGCCGGCACTGTGTTTCCGGATTATACCATTCCGGCAGGCGACTACGGCCGGTATACCTACCGCGAAATGCTGGGCTATCTGGCCGGATGTATGGGCAAAAATGCGCGGTTTAACGGCGATGGGAAATGCGAATTTTCGTTCTACACCCAAACTGGCGTTACAATCGGCCGCGGCATCCAATACATGGACGGCCTGAAAAAAACAGGCGATCCCATCACCGTTATGTCATTGTCCAGCGGAACGGATGAAAACCCCATCGCCAGCGGCGTGGGGAAGGGGATAGCGTTTGTAAACCCGCTGATAACCCAGGAAATGCTGGATGCGGCCCTGGCGGATATTGTCGGGTTTACCTATCTGCCATGCACGATGCACTGGCGTGGCTGCCCGGCTATCCGGGCAGGGGATATGGTGCTGGTGACCGATGCGGACGGCGTGGATCATAACGTGCCCATCCTGGAACAGACGATCGCTGTGGACGGCGGTATGGAATGCAACATCACCTGCGGCGCCGAGAGCGAAACAGCCTACGCATTCGACCAGAACCGGCCATCAGACGTTAAATTGAACCGGGTATATTCTGCAGTGCAGCAGTCCATCATCGACGCCACGGAACGCATTACGGGCCAAAACGGCGGCGCTGTGGTTACCCGGTACGATGAAAACGGGCTGCCCTATGAATTGCTGATTATGAACACACCGGATATCGCCAGCGCTACCCAGGTATGGCGCTGGAACACGGCTGGGCTGGGCTACAGCGATACCGGATACAACGGCGTATACGAAACGGCTATCACATCGGACGGGAAAATTGTGGCCGATTTTATCGCAACCGGCACGCTGTCGGCCGATCTGATTTCGGCATTTAACCACATCATGGCGGGCGATCCGGAAAAACAGCGCCTGGAACTGGGGCTGGACGATGGGCGCAATCCGTTTTTATCCGTGTACAACGCGGATGGGGATTTGACGCTGCGGCTGACCAACAACGCGGTGGATTTTACAGATGATCTGCAGCTGAAAAAATACGCATTCGGCACCAGGGTTGGCCTGGGCATTTTTGTGAGGTGATAGGGTGGCATCCATAACGCTGCCAGCCGGCAGCTATAACAGCGGGTATTACAGGTATAACCGCGAGGGCGGCAGCTGGCAGGCGCCATACGGCACGCCAACGGGCATTTTTGCCGGGCGCGAATCCAGCGGCACCACCTACAGGGCCTATATCCGCATCCCAGGGCAGACGGCGCTGTCCGGCGCGACGCTGCAAGCCATTACGCTGAATTTCAAACGCATCGACACCTATTCCAGCACGGTTACCTGGGCCATCGGCATCATGGACAGCGCGCCAGGCGTAACGGTATCCGCTAGCAATTTCAGGGCGACAATCGACGCCAGCTGCAGCATCGCGGCATCGGCGTCCAAATCCATTTCCATTACGCCTGCGGCATGGGGCGACCCCACAACGGATAAATACATCGTTTTTGTGGCGGCATCGTCCAGCGGGTACAGCTACGCTAAAATCGCGGCCAATTCCAGCGCATACCCCACGGTAGCCATCAGCTATGCCACCTATCCGGTTCTGACAACGCCGTCGGTTGCTGCGGTAGGCACGGTTACCACGGACAGTAAAACGCTATCCTGGACGGCCGCGAGGGACAGCGCAGGGCTGGTCAGCGCCAGCCAGATCACCTACACGGTGCAGCTATCCACTAACGGCGGTTCCACGTACAGCGGTATCACGACAACCGCGGCGGGGGCAGCCAGCTACGCAGCCAATTTCCGGACGCTGCTGGGGCAAAAATCCGGGCAGTATTATTACAACGCATCCTGCTATGTCCGCGTGCGGGCCAATGTTACCTATGGCGGCAGCACCTATACATCGGCCTGGGGAACCTCTGCAAAATTTGCCATAGACTACCGCGTTGTACCTGGCGCGCCTGGCGCCCCAGCGCCGTCCAAGGCGGCGCCGTATGAGGGCGAGGCTATTACGGTAACCATCGCGCGCCCAGGCGCCTACAACGCCTATAACGCCGCCGGCGCGGTGATGAACCTGACATATAAACTGGTGCTGGTATCGTCCGGCGCGGTGTTGGCCAGCAAAACCCAGGCCGCAACGGAAACCAGCTGCGCCATATCCTATACGGTTGGCAGCCTGACATCCGGCGGGAACCTGTCCAGCAAACTGCGTGCATGCGTGGTGGATGCTGCCGGACAGGCGTCTGCAAACAGCGCGGAAACGGCCATCACAATCAACCGATACCGCGCCCCGATCATCGCCATAGACCGCATAGACCGCGACGAAACTGCCGCAACGGTGCATATCAGCATACGGGATACGGGCTACGGCGCGCAGGCGTCCACGCAGATTGCGTCCGTAGAATACCGCCTGGACGATGGCGCATGGGCGGCGGCGACGCTGGACAGCTGGTCGGGAATGGCAAACAGTTTCAGTATATCCGGCCTGGCATCCGGCACGCGGTATGCCATCCAGGTGCGCTGCACCAATACGGTACCGGCTGATACATCGCTGGCAGCTAAAACCAGCGCGGCCTATACGGGCACGGTGCTGGAATATGTGCCGGCGTTTTTTGTGTTTCGGGATTCCGGTACAGGGCAGACGGGTGTTGGCGTTAATTCGCTGATTGTCGGGCAGGATTATGGGATCAGCGTGGCGGATGGCCAGCTGGTGACCGATATTGCAAAAATCGGAACGGATTACATGGACCAGTACCGAACAGACACCTATGGCAGCGTAGAATCCATCCTGGAAATGCTATACGCGGCAACGCCGGATTTTGCCACAAAACGGTTCCAAATCAGCGTTATTCAATCTGATCAAACGCTGGAGGGCGGTTTGTGGGATGTCACGATGCACCGAACAAACGAAAAATATGGGGTTGTAACGGCTATTAGCTATGGAACCCCTGTCGCGCGGAAATTGTCGCGCTGTATTTCTGATGGCGTATGGTATCCATGGGCCTGGGAAAACCCGCCGATGGCTGCAAACGTGGAATACTACACCACTAAAAAATGGCAGGGATCCGTGGTGTACACAAAATCCATCAGCGTTGGATACCTGCCAAACGCGACGACAAAAACCGTGGCGCATAACATCGCCAGCGTTGGAAAAATGCTGTCGATGTGCCTGGCGCCGCAAAGCCATGCAGCTGCGTTGGCGAAATATCCAGGCATAGCCAGTTATTACGCAGACGCCACCAACATGGTAGTATCCACCACCACAAACCTGTCCAGCATACAGGCGTTCGCCGTGCTGGAATACACGAAAACATCGTAAAAACGGCACAAAACCAGGTTTGCGATGGCAAAATGGCGTCCACACAAATATTTATGGGGTGAATGAATGGATTGGACTAGCATCATCGTGGCGATTTTGGCGCTGATCGGCACCTGCGTAGGATCCTATAGCGGGTTTAAACTGACCAGCTACCGGGTGGAGCAGCTTGAAAAAAAGGTAGACAAACACAACGGGTTTGCGCAGCGCATGCCGGTCGTGGAGGAGCAAATCAAGGTTATTAACCACAGGATCGAGGATTTGGAAAGGCGGTAGCAACATGGAATTTCTGCAGGAATACATTGTGCCGGTAACGATGGCCCTGTGCGTTGGCATTGGGTTTATCATCAAACACAGCCTGGATTTTATCCCAAACAAATGGATCCCGCTGATCCTGGGCGCCCTGGGCATCGTTTTGAACGTATGGGCGGCCAACTGGGCGTTTACGCCTGAAACCCTGCTGGGCGGCCTTGCCAGCGGCCTGGCGGCCACCGGTGCGTTTGAGGCCGTACGCAACCTGGTGGCTGGCAAAAACGGGGGTGATGCAGATGGCGATCACGAATAAATACATGACGAAAAACCGCTGTTATCTTTACGCGGTGAAAATCAAGCCGGAATATATCATCGTACATAGCACGGGCAGCGCGGTAGGAACCAAAGAACGGCTGTTTTCTATCTGGAATACGCCAGAGGTTAGCGCATGCCCGCACGGCGCGACGGATGCAACAGGCGGCATTATCACTCTGCCGCTGGATTATAAGGGCTGGCATGTTGGGGCCGCCGGGAATAATAGGACGATTGGATTTGAAATCTGCGAACCACCCCAAATGGCCTATGTGGCCGGCACGCATAACAGCGTGGTGGACACTGGCGCATATATCCCGGGCGCACAGGAAAATATCGATGATTTTAACAGGCGCTGGCGGCATGCGGTGGAAATGGCAGCGTACATGTGCCGGGAAACCGGCCTGGGCGTTGGCAATATCGTGTGCCATGCCGAGGCCCATAAGATGGGCTTTGCCAGCAACCATGCGGATACCGGTCACTGGTTCCCGCTGTTTGGGAAAAACATGGATGATTTCCGGCGCGACGTGGCAAAACTGCTAGCCGGCACCGATCAGCCCGCGGCCAATAAAACCGGCATCGTAAAAACGGAATTGAACCTGCGGGATGCGCCCAACACCGGCGGCAGAATTGTGGCCGTTATGCCGCAAAATGCGCGCGTGGATATCGCCGGCGATGCCGGCAACGGATGGCTGCGCCTGAATTATGGCGGGAAAACCGGGTATGCAAACGGGAAATATATCACCGTTTCCGCTGCGTCGGAACAGGATACCATCTACCGCGTGCAGATCGGCGCATTTACCGAAAAACAAAATGCTGATAGGCTGCTGGCGGATATCGCCGGCAAGGGCTATACAGGCGCGTTCATCACCCAGGCTGTTGTGGGGGGCAAAACGGTATACCGCGTGCAGGTTGGCGCGTTCTATGATGCCAAACTGGCACAGGCCATGCGGAAAACCCTGGCCGCTGCCGGCTACGCGGACGCATTTGTAACTGAATAACGGTCTTAAAAACGGATAGGGGACGGCAAATGCCGTCCCCCCTTTTTTGTTAAAGTTTTACAATTTTTGATACCTTCAGGACGGGTTCTCCTCAGCGTGTTGCATTTCGTGTTGCATAGCCCGTTAAAATCGGCGTTTTTGTGTCGTAAAATGCTAACATTGGTTTGCTATTTTAAACTAAACAAACCCGCAAAAAACCGTTTCCCCATAACGGCATTTCAAAAAACCATTGAATTATAACGAATAAATTCGCCGTGCAAAAATTGGAATGCCAACTGGTTCGAATCCAGTCGCCGCTACCACGTCGGAGCAAGCGATATATCGCTTGCTCCGATTTTTTATAAAAATCAGCGCGCGCGTTGCCTGTAAAATAGTATCGAATACGTCCCAAGCATCCTGTACTTCTTCGGATGCTTCTTTGTACGGATGGTAGACTGTTTCATGTTTTTTGAATATACTGCATGCAACCAATAAACGAGATGGATATAAGTTTAGAGGTGAAGCCAAATGAAAGAAAATATCATGGCAACCTTAACAGCCAAAGATGATAAAGTTGCCTGTGCGTTTGCAGATAAAATCATAGCCGAAAGTCAAAAGACAGATAAATGGTATGAATATTTGGATGACTTTGCCTTGTTGATTCATCATCCCAAATCATTAGTAAGGAATCGGGCGTTTCATATTCTTGCGGCCAATGCTCAGTGGGATGAGCAAAACCGCTTTGATTCCATCATACCGGTTTTGCTTGCCCATATAACGGATGAAAAGCCCATTACAGCCAGGCAGTGTATGAAGGACCTTGCACAGATAGGTTTGGCAAAGCCGCAGTATATTCCAAGGATATTGTCATGCTTGCAGCGCGCTGGTGCATCAAGGTATAAGGACAGTATGCGTCCATTGATTGAAAAAGACATTGCGGAAACTCAAAAGCTACTAACAAATGCCGATTTGTCGGGCTTCCAACACAATGCATCGAATACATGAATCAATAAGGAGGCGGCATATGAAAAGAAAGTGTGTGTTGATATGGATATGGATCATGGGGATGATGATGTTGTGCTTGGGCTGTACTACATCTTTTGTAGGGAATGAAACGGCCTCGCCAACGCCGCCCGATGTGGATGTGTTGGCTACGCCGCCATCCATATGGCAGCAGGCAACACCTACGCCGGAAATGGCTGTAACGCAGACACCTGTACAAACGCCCATTGGCCAGGCTTCGCCTTTACCCCCCGCAACGATATCCCCCGACAGGAATCCCATTGCCCGGCGCTATGCCATAGTCGCGCCTGGCAACCGGTTATTTATCCGCTCCAGCCCGGAGGAAAACGGCGACGGCAATTTGATCGGCCAGCTATACCGCAATGATGCCGTGGATATTGTCGCCTTTGACGAGCCTGCAGGGTGGAACCTGGTCCGGCTGGCTGATGGGCAGCTTGGCTATTGCAAGGCCGAGTATCTGTCACCGGTTATTGGACAAGATAAAATTGGGCAAAAACTGGAGAAATCTACAACGCAAGATGATTTATATATGGAATTTGAATTGTTGGATAGTATATTCCGCCATTTGGATTTATGTATAAATTCATATAAAACAAAAGAAGGGAAAAATCGCTTTGATATTTATTTGTGCGATAGGGAATGCGTTATCAGAACGCAATTACCACTTACATGTGAGTATGTTAGCAGAGTATACGTCGCGGATGTCTGCGTGTACGAAAATAAGAAAGGCGAAAAAAGAATTTTTTGCAATGTTGTATTTGAGCGTATATCGTGGAATAACCGCGGTTACTTACTTGGAAGTAATGATGGTGGAGCCAGTTATGCATTGCTGGATATTTCGGATGAATGCATGAATGCACTTGCAGAAGCAGGAGTTATAGCAAGACCAAACAGCAGTGGTTACTGGCCGTCTGATATACAGGCCGAATGGGTTCCTGTTTTACAGGAATTGGAGGAGAAATCGCCACCGACGATACCGATTTGGTAAGGCATGGAAGCGTTAAACCAGGATTGTGTTTGGAGAAAAAGCAAGGGACGGATTTTACTCCGTCCCTTATTTTCATGCTATAATAAAAAGGTGGGGCTTCCGTATGCGCCTGACGGCGCCGGAATTCCAGATGCCTTTTTGGGCCGCGCTGCGGCATGAAAATCATTATTTAATCGGGGTCAGGCAAGTTGGGCAAAACGGGGGCGGCATTTAACCATGTCACGAAAAGAAGCGTTTAAAAGGTACATGTTGCTGGTGCTGGGCGTGTTTTTTATCGGCCTGGGAATTGCTTTTGCCAAGCGCAGCAACCTGGGCATTTCGCCGGTTTCCTCCGTTGCCAATGTTTTAAGCCTTAAATTCGATTTTTTTACAATGGGAACATGGCTGATGCTTTGGAATTGCCTGATTATCGTGGCGGAAGTGCTTATCCTGAAACGCAATTTCAAGCCGATACAGCTGCTGCAATTCCCCATTTCCTTCCTGCTTGGCTTTTTTACCGATATTGGGGTATGGATGGTATCGTTTTTGCCGGCAAATGCCTATCCTGTACGGATCTTGATGGTGCTTGTCGGCGTTATCGTGCTTGGCTTTGGCATTACGCTGACGGTTATCTCCAATACCGTGATGAATGTGGGCGAGGCTTTTGTTGATGTGCTGGCTAAGGCGCTGCATAAAAGCTTTGGGAACATAAAGGTTATTTTTGATATCAGCTGCGTTGCCCTGTCGATTCTTTTATCGCTGATGCTGTTTGATTTTTCGATTGTAGGTACAAGGGAAGGAACCGTGATTACCGCCTGCTGCACCGGCTTTGTGGTGAAATGGTTTACAAAGCATCTTCAAGCCCCCATAGAAAGGCTGCTGAAGGGTGGGGCGTAACTGATGGTCTGCGGCTATTTGCCGTTTTAGCGGGCGATGCGCATCCGGCGGCGGCTGGCGGCCTGGCCATTGCCGGCCTGGGCGTGCTGTTCTTCTTTTTTGCAAAATGCCGCATGCAACAGGCCCGGCGGCAGCGGCAGGCAAACCTTTTTATATCGCCCCCCTGCCGGCATAAATACAAGGAGGGCTTTATAGGCCCTAAAGCGCGGCATGATAAAATCCCGCCCGGCAGTTGCCGGGCGGGATTTGGGTTATGATATATCATTCCGTTGCGATGGGATGGCGTGTGCCGGCTGTCAGGCAAAGCTTTCCACGGTTTCCTCCATGCGGTCGTAAACTTCCCCCATCAGCTGCTTGTAGTTGCCGCTTGGTTGCATGGGCGCGCCGATGGACAGGGTAACAAAGGGACGTTTGCCAAAAAATTTGCGGATGCCGGTGCGTTTGCGGAAGGTCAGCGTCAGCGGTACAACGGGCACTCCGGCCTGGCGCGCGGTAAAAAAGGCGCCGCCGTGGAAATCCCGCAGTTCCCGGCAATAGGGGGAAAGAATACCTTCCGGATAAAAGTGGATAATTTCACCACGATTTAGCTCCTGCTTGGCCAGGCGCATAAAATCCACCAGCGCGGCGGGTTCCTTGGGCAGGGCAATAAGCCCGAGCAGGCGGAGCAGATAGCCTATCACGGGCAGCTGAAAATTTTCCTGCATGGAAACAATGGTAACGCGCTTGGGAAAAAGCGCCAGCGCCACCATGCATCCATCCATATAATGCACATGGTTGCTGACGATGACCGCGCCGCCGCGCAGCTGGCGCAGGTTTTTGCGCCCTTCCACCCTAAAGCCATGGAACAGGCGGTTGTAAACCAGCAGGATGGGCGCGATAATCAGCTGGCACAGGGATACCCTGATTTTTTTAAACCGGCTAAACGGAAAGTTGTTTTTTTCCGTAATGCGCGGGGTGGTCAGCCTGGCCAGAAGCGAGGGTTTGTGCGAAGGGTAGCCCAGCTTTTTAAAATCCTCAATGGCTTGCCGATACATGTCCTCGGCCCGGCGCACGCAATCCAGCACATGGTTGTCATCCGCCGTGGCGGCATACTGCGCTTTCATGCCGGCAAGCTCCTGGGGATGCTCGATCCAATAATCGATTTTGCGGGCCAGATCGGCGGCATCGCCGGCCTGGAAGATGCTGCGCTCATCCAAAGCAAAGGTGTGCGTGGCCGACCGGGGGGAGTTGCTGATAACCGGCACCGCGCCGCAGGCCAGTGCCTCCAGCGCGGAGATGCCCTCGATTTCCGCATCGGAGGCATGGATGTACAGATCCAGATTGTTAAGCAGCGAAACCAGCTCGGCCTGGGATAAAAATTCAAACCGGGACGGGTTGGCAAGGCCGCGGGCCATGCGGCGGTAAGTGGCTTCCTTGGGCCCCTTGCCGGCAAAGACCAGCTGGATGCGGTCGCGATATTTGGATTTTTTGACGGCTTTGATGATCAGATCCTGCCGCTTTTCCCCCGAAAGCCTGCCCACCATGCCGATGACAAATTTGCCTTGTGCCCAATCGGGGCGCGGGCTTGGAGTGGGGCGGAAAACAGGATCCACCCCGTTGGAGATGACGTGCAGCTTTTGGGTATACCCATGTTCCCGTAGCTGCCGGGCGATCATCTCGCTTGGACAGTGCAGATGATAAAAACGGTTGTAAAACAGACGGTTGAGCGCATGGTACAGCAGATCGTTCACCCATTTGACGTGCCCCAAGCCAGCGGTATAGGTGATGTTTTCCGGTTGCATGTGAAAAGCGCCGATGGTTGGAATTTTCATCTGGCGTGCAATTTTTTCGCCCCGCCTGCACAGGCTGAAGGGGATAAAAAAGTGCACGATATCCGCCCCCTTGAATGCCTCGATAAACGTGGCATCATTGGGGCGCGCATAGCGCATGCCCTGCGTGGCGGATATTTCCGATACGATGGGGATATACCGGTACTTGACGGCATATTTATCGGGCGCATCCCCGCCGCCCGCCACAACGCGAACAGTATGGCCAAGCCGGCGCAATGCCTGTGCATAGCGCCGCGCGGTCACCGTGGTTCCGTTGTTGCCGTCATCGAACTGATCGATTACCAAGACAATGGTCATGTTGCATCGCTCCTACATATATATATCCATGCGCATAAACCTGTCTTGAGGCAATAATATTATACTACCCGATATCAACATGCGTCTATCCATTAAAGATAAATTCCGGGTGCCGGAAAGAAAATAGCAGGCCATCGCCTGCAAAACAGGATAATTTGTAAACATCGTATGGCCAAGCTTGTCGCTGGCAGGCAAACATGTTAGAATTGGAAAGAATCAAACTGGGGTTGAAGGCCTAAAAGGCTTTCGCCGGTTGGAAGTATAGAGGTATGAATATGAGCAGCTGGTTAACAAGAATATTTAAAGGCTCCAACGAAGCTGAGGTGCGCCGTATGATGGAGCGCACGCAACTGATCGATAAGGAGGAGGGACGCCTGCAGGACATGAGCGATGATGGCCTGCGCAGCGAGGCGGGGCGCCTGCGCCAACGCGCCCAAAATGGCGAGGCGCTGGACAATTTGCTGGTGCCCGCCTTCGCTCTGGTGCGCGAGGCCGCGGTGCGCACCCTGGGCCAGCGGCATTATCCCGTGCAGATGGTCGGCGGCATGGTGCTGCATCAGGGCCGCATTGCCGAGATGAGGACGGGCGAAGGCAAAACGCTGTCTGCCACGCTGCCTTCCTTTTTAAATGCGCTGCCTGGTAAAGGCGTGCACATCGTCACCGTCAACGATTATCTCGCCCGGCGCGACAGCGAGTGGATGGGCAAGATCCATCGCTTCCTGGGGCTGGAGGTAGGCCTGATCGTGCATGATCTTGATCCGGCGGCGCGCAAAATCGCTTACAATGCCGATATCACCTATGGCACCAACAGCGAGTTTGGCTTTGATTACCTGCGCGATAACATGATCGTGCGCGAGGGGGATCTGGTGCAGCGCAAGCTCAATTACGCCATCGTTGACGAGGTGGACTCCATCTTAATCGACGAGGCCCGCACCCCCCTTATTATCTCCGGCGCCGGCGAAAAATCGACCGATCTGTATACCAAGGCCGATCGCTTTGCCGCCCGCATGCGCGAGGGGCAGGATTTTGATCTGGACGAGAAAAAGAAAACCATCAACCTGACGGAAGCAGGCACGGCCAAGGCCGAAAGCTATTTTTCCCTGGACAACCTGTCCGATCCGGAAAATATCGAGGTGGCCCACCACATCAACCAGGCGCTGCGCGCCCGGTTTTTGATGAAGCGGGACCGCGATTATGTGGTGCAAAACGGTGAAGTTGTCATTGTGGATGAATTTACCGGCCGCCTGATGACGGGCAGGCGCTACAGCGAAGGGCTGCATCAGGCCATCGAGGCCAAGGAAGGCGTCACCGTGGCGCGGGAATCGCGCACGCTGGCGACCATCACCTATCAGAATTATTTCCGCATGTACGATAAACTGGCGGGCATGACGGGTACCGCCAAGACCGAGGAAAACGAGTTCCGCTCCATTTATAATATGGATGTTGTCACCATCCCCACCAATAAGCCCATGATCCGCGTGGACGAAAACGATGTCATCTACCGCACGGAAAGGGGCAAGTTCAATGCCGTGGTGGAAGAAATCGCCAAGCGGCACGAAAGCGGGCAGCCCGTGCTGGTGGGTACGGTTTCGGTTGAAAAAAGCGAGGAATTATCCGCCCTGCTCAAGCAGCGCGGCGTGGCCCATCAGGTGTTAAACGCCAAGTATCACGAAAAAGAAGCCGCCATCATCGCCCAGGCCGGTAAGCTGGGCGCGGTGACCATCGCCACCAACATGGCCGGCCGCGGCACCGATATTTCCCTGGGCGGCAACCCCGAGTTTATGGCCCGCCAGCAGCTAAGGCAAAATGGCATGGAGGAGGACATGATCGAGGCCGCCACCGCCCATAACGATACCGATGATTCTGCCATCCTGGATGCCCGGCAGGCCTTTAAAGCGGCCTACGAAACCTTTAAAGCGCAGACCGATGCCGAGCACGAGCAGGTGATAGCCGTCGGCGGGCTGCACATCATCGGTACGGAGCGGCACGAAAGCCGCCGCATCGATAACCAGCTGCGCGGCCGCGCCGGCCGCCAGGGGGACCCGGGCTCCTCCCGCTTCTATATTTCGCTGGAGGATGACCTGATGCGCCTGTTCGGGGGGGAGCGCGTTGCCCCGATGATCGAGCGCCTGGGCCTGGCGGAGGATGAGCCCATTGCCTATGGCCTTTTATCCAAGCAGATCGAAAATGCGCAAAAGCGCATCGAAAACAACAACTTCCAGCGGCGCAAGCAGGTGTTGGAATATGACGATGTCATGAACCAGCAGCGCGAAATCATCTATGCCCAGCGGCGCGAGGTGCTGTCCGGCGCCAGCGTACGCGAAAATATCCTGGGCATGCTGCGCGCCTTGATGGAGGAGATCACGGCCCGCTATTGCGCCGAGGGCTCCGTCGACGAGTGGGACAATGCCGCCCTTTGCCAGACGCTGGACCGGCTGTGCCGCACCCAGGGTGCCTTCCGTCCCGATGATTTTAAAAACAACTGCGTCAAGGCCAAGGATGCGGCGGAGCTGGCCTATAAAACCGCCCTGTCCCTGTATGAAAAGCGGGAAGCGGAAATCGCCGAAAACGGCATGGATATGCGCGAGATCGAGCGCATGGTGCTGCTGCGCATTGTCGATACCCATTGGATGGACCATATCGACGCCATGGATCAGCTGCGCGATGGCATTGGGCTGCGGGGTTATGCCCAGCGCAACCCGGTGCTGGAATATAAGGCCGAAGGCTTTGATATGTTCGAGGCCATGATCGCTTCCATCCGGGAGCAGACGGTGGGAACGCTGTTTGGCCTGCGGGTGCAAAAGGATGCGCCCATGCCCACGCATAAGGCGCCCAAGGAAGCCACCCCCAAGGCGGCAGGCCCGGCGCGCGTGGGCGCCAAAGTCGGCCGGAACGATCCATGCCCCTGCGGCAGCGGGCGCAAATACAAGCATTGCTGCGGGCGCGAGGGATGATCCACCGCCCCTGGCGCATGATGATTGAAATCAGTTTAAATCGAGGTGAAATTTCATGGTTTTAATGGAGGATTGCCGGCAGAAGCTGGACGCGGCCCAAAAAGCCCTTGAAATGGCAGGCGGGTATCTTTAACCCGGAAGAAATGAAGCGGGAACTGGATGAAATCCAGGAAAGCATGGGCCAACCCGGGTTTTGGGACGATGTAGCCACTGCTCAGAAGGCGGCCAGCCGCGCCAGCCATCTGGAGCAGCAGATCGGAAAAGTTGAAAAGCTGAACAGCCGGGCGCAGGAGGCTTCCGAGTGGATCGATATGGCCATGGCGGAGGAAGATGAAGCGCTGGCCGAAGAAGTGCGCGCGGAGGTGGACGCCCTGTCTGCCGAGGCCGATGCGCTTTACCTGTCCACGCTGCTGCGCGGGGAGTATGATGCCAATAACGCCATGCTGTCCATTCATGCGGGCGCCGGCGGCACCGAAGCGCAGGATTGGGCGCAGATGGTCATGCGCATGTACCAGCGCTATTGCGAAAAGCACGACTATAAAGTGACGGTATTGGATTTGCAGGATGGAGATGAAGCCGGCATCAAAAGCTGCGATTTGCTGATCGAAGGGGAAAATGCCTACGGCTACCTGAAAAGCGAAAAGGGCGTGCACCGGCTGGTGCGCATTTCGCCCTATGATGCTTCCGCGCGCAGGCATACCTCCTTCTGCTCGCTGGATGTTATGCCCGAGGTGGCGGAGGATAGCGAGATCAAGATCAACCCGGAGGATTTGCGCGTGGATACCTACCGCTCCAGCGGCGCGGGCGGCCAGCACATCAACAAGACCGATTCGGCCATCCGCATTACCCACTTGCCCACGGGCATCGTTGTCAGCTGCCAAACGCAGCGCAGCCAGATCCAGAACCGGGAAACCGCCATGAACATGCTGCGCGCGCGCCTGGCGGAGCTGAAGGAACGCGAATACATGGAAAAAATGGCCGAGGTTAAGGGCGAACTTAAAAAAATTGAATGGGGCAGCCAGATCCGCTCCTATGTGCTGCAGCCCTATACCATGGTAAACGATCACCGCACGGGCGAAAAAACGCCCGATGCCCAGGGCGTGCTGGATGGCGATCTGGATGCGTTCATCAACGCCTACCTGCGCATGATGTGATGGATATGGATAACCAATGTGTAAACGCCTTGTCAAGGCAGCCGGCCTGGCATCGCGGCGGTTTGCTGCTGGCCATTGAATCCTCCTGCGATGAAACGGCGGCGGCGCTGCTGGATGGGCCGCGCCATGTCAAAAGCCAGGTCATCGCCTCCCAGGCCAGCCTGCATGCCCTGTATGGCGGCGTGGTGCCGGAGATTGCCTCGCGCCAGCACAGCCTGGCTCTGTATCCCTGCGTGGCGCAGGCCATGGAGCAGGCGGGTGCCACTTTTTCGGATATCGATGCCGTGGCGGTAACCATGGGGCCCGGGCTGGTGGGCGCGCTTTTGACGGGCGTCAACTATGCCAAGGGGCTGGCGTATGCCCTGGGCCGGCCGCTTATCGGCGTGCATCATATCGAGGGGCATATTGCCGCCAATTACCTGACCAATCCCGATCTGCAGCCGCCTTACCTGTGCCTGGTGGCCTCCGGCGGGCACAGCCATCTGGTAGCGGTGGAAGAGGCGGGTTACCGCCTGTTGGGCCGCACGCGCGATGATGCCGCGGGGGAAGCCTTCGATAAGGCTGCCCGTATGCTGGGACTGCCCTACCCGGGCGGGCCGCGCGTGGATGAAGCGGCCGAGCGCGGTCGGGAGGGCGCGCTGCATCTGCCGCAGCCCAAAATTGCCGGGGGAGAGCTGGATTTTTCCTTTTCCGGCCTGAAAACCGCCATGCTCCAGGCGCTGGAGCGCGCAAACAAAGCCGGCCAACCCGTATCGGTGGAGGATGCGGCGGCAAGTTTTAGGCGCGCGGTCGTCGATCAGCTGGTATCGCGCTGCATGCGCGCGGCAGAGCAGACGGGTGCTTCCACTGTGGCCGTGGCGGGCGGCGTGGCGGGTAACCGGCTGCTTCGGCGGAAAATGCAGGCTGCTTGCCAGCGCCGCGGAATCCGCCTGTGCATGCCCAGCCTGGATCTGTGTGGGGACAACGCGGCCATGATCGGCTGCGCGGCCTGGGCAAGGCTGGACAGGGGCGAACGGTCGGATTTTACGTTAAACGCCCAGCCCTCGTTAACCCTGTTTTGATGCTTGGCCGGGGCGGCCTGCTGCCTGATGCGGCAGAAAGCCGATGGCGGAGCGGGGCATGCATGGCGCTGCATATCAAGGGAATAGGGGTATCATGCAAAAACGGATCATTCTCATTCTGGGGGCAAACGGCGTTGGCAAATCAACGGTGGCCAGGGCGTTGCTGAGCCGGATGGATAGATGTGCCCTGGTGGAGGCCGAGGCCTGCCGGGCGATCAAGCCTTTTGTTTTATCGGAAGCTACGCGACAACTGGTAATCGATAATTTTGTCAGCCTGATCGGCAATTCGCTGCGCTGCTCACAGATTGATACCGTGCTTTTCCCGTATGGGTTTCATGGCGCCCGCCAGCAGATGTGGCTTGAGGCACTGGATAAGCTGGAACGGGAAGGCTTAACGCCGCAGGTCATCCCCATGGTGCTATCCTGCACGATGGAGGAAAATATACGCCGCGCCCAGCTGGATGGCCGGGATCAAGCCCGCATTGCCCGCGGCATTGCAAAGACTTATCATTACTACGATAAAATGGATTATCCCGTTATCGATATCACCTGCCTTACCCCCATGCAGGCGGCAGAGGCGGTTTTAAACCTTGTCGGCCCCACGGGGGCGGGCTGATGCCGCAGCGGTGGGATAAAAACATGGGCCCAGATGGACCGCCATGTAAAAAATATTGTATACACCCGTGCTTTTTAAGCGGATTTGTTTGAAAGAACCGCCTTTTTCAGCAAACCCAACCTTTTGCACCATTACAATTATACATAAATAACGGGAAGGCTTACCTTCCCGTTAAGCGATTGCTTCAAAATGCCCGGCAAACAGGCCTTTGTGGGGCTAGCCTGTAT
>JAQXFY010000003.1 GCA_029006015.1 bacterium | reverse complement strand
TAACTGGAAATCCCTGGATAACGGGGATTGGACGCCCTTTGCCACCCAGGTGCTGGGCCAGAAGGAATTTTGGATCAGCGGCTGTTTATACAGCTCCCCCACATCCTATGCCCTGCATGCCCTAAGCTATAATGAACTGGGCAGCCCCATGGCCCAGCCCGGCCTTCGCCTGCGCATGGAGGATGCCAAGTGGGTGTATGATAACCTGCAAAACGGTACCGTGTGCCAGGTGCTGGATGATGAGGAAAACCAGCAGTTAAACCAGATCGTTAAGCCCGATGAGCTGGAATTAAACAGCGCCATGGATCCGACGGATGAGCTGTTTACCGGCGTTATGCCCACCTCTACGCCCAAACCGGTTATTACGCCGACGCCGACCAAACCGCCGGTCACCGTAAAAACGCCTGCACCGACGGCCAAACCGACGCCGACACCATCCGCCAGCCCCACGCAAACGCCTTCGCCCACGCCGACGCCTGCGGATACCCCTGTGCCGACGCCGGAGCCAACGCCGGAAGATACCCCGGCGCCTGTAGACACCCCGGCCCCGGAAGAAACGCCGGCCCCGGAAAATACGCCGGCGCCCGAGCAGACGGATCAGACTGCCATCAACCCGGCTACGCCGG
Organism: bacterium; assembly: GCA_029006015.1. Lineage (GTDB taxonomy): Bacteria > Bacillota > Clostridia > Christensenellales > SUG1161 > SUG1161. The sequence goes on along the minus strand of JAQXFY010000003.1, from coordinate 60,708 downwards.
ATAATCCCCAGCAATCCAACGGGATGGATGCACAACCGTAACCTTGCGGGGCAGCGCCCCGGGATCGCGTTTAGGAGGAATTTGTGCTTTTAAAATTGGGAGCCAAAGCCAAAAAAGGATGGATCGCCGTGCTGGTATTTGTGCTGGTGATTGGGCTGTATGTGCTTATTGCCAACGCCTGGATGGCCGGTATGGGCAGAAAATACCGAACCGATATAACAACCGCAGCGGGGCTGGATGCGGATTGCATCCTGGTGCTTGGCTGCCGCGTGTATGAGGATGGTACCCCATCGGATATGCTGGCGGATCGTCTGGCGGCCGGCCAGGCTTTATATCAGGCTGGCGCAGCCCCCAAGATACTGGTCAGCGGCGATAACGGCCGCAAGGGCTATAACGAGCCTGTCAGCATGCTGCGCTGCCTGCAGGCCTGCGGCATACCGGATGAGGATATTTTCCTGGATTATGCGGGCTTTAATACCTACCAAAGCGCACGGCGCGCCCGGGATGTGTTCGGGGCCAAAAAGGTGATTGTGGTAACGCAGGATTTCCATCTAAACCGCGCCATCTTTGACCTGCGTGCGCTGGGGATAGAGGCCTATGGCATGGCGGCGGACAGCCATACCTATGCAGGGGTGGCGTACAATTACCTGCGGGAGATTCCGGCCAGGTGTAAGGATTTTGCGGTAGCGGGCATCTTTAAACCCCTGCCGGCCTATCTGGGGGATGCCATCGATCTTACCGGCGATGGAACTGTTACCCACCCGCAATAAAAAATCCAAAAGGGGCGGATCGTATGCAATGGCAAAACCTGTTGGATAAAATGGCGGCCATACCGGCCATCGATACGCACGAGCATATGCCCGCGCGCGATAGCCTGCGCGATAGCGCACATGATATTTTAAGCGAATACCTGCTGTGTTATTTTGATAAGGATTTATGCGCAGCCGGCTGCCCTCAGGCGGCATTGGAGGCGGCACGCCGGCCGGGCGGGGATATCCGGGCGCGTTTTATGGCGCTGTGGCCGTATTGGCGTGTGGCGCGGCATACCGGCTATGGCCGGGCACTATCCCGAACGGCATTGGCGCTTTATGGTATGGATTTTTCGCCCGATACCATCGAGGCCCTCAGCCGGGCGCATGATAACGCCAGGGGGGAGGGGCATTATGCCCGCGTCGCCAAAATGGCGGGCGTTTCCCGCTGCGTGCTGGATTCCCATGTCGGCTATGGGCCGGGGGATTGGTACGACCGCACGCTTTTTGTGCCGGTATACCGGCTGGATGAATGGGTGATGCCCACCAGCGCCTGGATGGACCGGGTGGAAAAAACGCAGGGCGTGCGCCTGTATACGCTGGAAGATTATGTGCGCGCCATGCGCGCGGCGCTGCTGGGTGCCGCGGAAGATGGATTTGCCGGTTATAAGCTGGCTACGGCTTATTTCCGCCCGCTGACCTTTGATTTTGTGCCGGCATATCGGGCCCAGCAGGATTATCTGGATGCCCTTCGCCTGCGGGTTTCCCCGGGCTGGGATTTTGAACTTCAGGTAACACCGCAGCTGCAGGATTACCTGTTGCACGAAGCCCTGCGTGTGGTGGAGCAGACCGGCTTGACGCTTCAGGTGCACACGGGCATTTTGGAATCCAACGGGGCGGATTTTACAAATGCCGATGCTACCCGCCTGATTCCGCTTCTTAATACCTATACCGGTATCCGGTTTGATATTTTTCACATCAATTATCCCAACTGGCAGCCGCTGTCGGCGCTGGCCAAGGGTTATCCCAATGTTTATCTGGATTTATGCTGGGCCAACAGCCTGTCGCCCGTTATGGCGCGCTGGGCCATGCGCGAATGGCTGTCCAGCGTGCCGTACAACAAAATTTCCGGCTTTGGTGGGGACAGCTTTTTTATCGATGGCATCGTAGGCCATGCGTCCCTGGCACGGGAAAATATCGCCCGCGCGCTTTGTCTGGCCATGGACGACAGCGGCGAGGGGGAGGACTGGGCGCTGGAGGTGGCCACCGCCTGGCTTCAGGATAATCCCGCCCGCCTGTTCGGCATTGGGTAAAGGGGCTTTGCGGCGTTTGCCGCTACCATATAGACCAAAAAAGGGGGAGCAACACATGATTGCCATGAAGAATGTCTACCTCAAGGAAATCCATGAGGTGCTGGTCAACCCCGGTATGGGCTTTAAGACCTTCCAGCGGTTCAATGGGGACCTTTTAAATGAAGGCACCCGGTGGACGGAAGGCTATCCCATCGAGTACCAGCGCGACCGCGGCACGCTGATCACGCCGGAGCATCCGCTGTGCAGCCTGAGCTATTTCCGCATCTACTGGCGCTTTATGGAGCCGGAGGAAGGCCAGTACCGCTGGGATCTGATCGACAAGGCGCTGTATTACAGCCGCATGCGCGGGCAGACCATGTACCTGCGCATCGCGCCCTATGGCAACGGCGGCCCGCAGGATGATGTGCCCGATTGGTTCCGCGCCAAGGTAGGCCCCCGGCCGGACAGCGTGCACAGCTACTGGCGCGTCGATCATGAGGACCCGTGCTACATCGATTGCTTTGGCCGCTTTATCCGTGCCCTGGCGGCGCGCTATGACGGCCACCCGGATCTGGAGTGCGTGGATATTTCCATCATCGGCTTCTGGGGCGAGGGCGAGGGCAGCAACCTGGTGTCCCAGCAAACGCGCGAAGCGTTGATGGATCCATACCTGGATGGCTTTAAGAAAACGCTGATGGTCATCCAGATGACCGATCCCAAAACGGTGGGCTATGGCCTTGAAAAGTGCGATCACCTGGGCTGGCGCGTTGACTGCCTGGGCGATATGCGCGGCAGCACGGAGCCCGGGCGTTGGTGCCATATGCTGGATCTGTACCCGGTGGATGTCATCGAATGCGGGTTGGAGGATGCCTGGAAAACCGGCCCCGTCAGCCTGGAGGTATGCTGGGTTATGCAGCACTGGCTGAACATGGGCTGGGATATCGATTATATTATCGAGCAATCGCTCAGGTGGCATATCAACAACTTTAACTCCAAATCCTCCCGCGTGCCGCCGGAGTGGCAGGATAAGGTGGATTACTGGCTAAAGAAAATGGGTTACCGCCTGGCGCCGCGCAAATTCAGCTATTCCTCCGAGGTAACACCCGGCGGGCAGCTGGAATATTTCTCCTGGTGGTCCAACCTGGGGGTAGCGCCGGTGTATCACCGCTATCCGCTGGCCCTGCGCCTGAAGAATGATCATTTTGCCGCCATCCTGAAAACGGATGAGGATTTGCGCCGTGTACTGCCGGGCGATGCCATCTTAAAAGGCAGCGTCCAGGTGCCCCAGGATGTGCCCGCGGGCGAATACATGCTGGAGCTTGGCGTTTTGAATGAATGGAGCGATAAGCCCTTTGTTTCCCTGGCTATCGAGGGCAAAACCGCCGATGGCTGGTACCCGCTGTCGACCATCACCGTGGCCGAAAACCAATAATGGATGGAGGAAAATGCTATGCTGCATCGCCCTTTTGGCAAGATTCCGGAAAATATTTCCCCCTTTGGCATGGGCTGCATGCGCCTGCCCACCACAAAGGTAAATGGCAAGACCGTGCCCGATGAGGCCGAAACCGCCCGTATGATCCACCACGCCATCGAGCAGGGCGTCAACTACTTCGATACCGCCTACGGCTATCATGGCGGCCTGAGCGAGATTGCCGTTGGCAAGGCGCTGGAGGGCGGATGGCGCGACAAGGTGTATTTAACCACCAAACTGCCGCGCTGGAACGTCAAGGTGCGCGAGGATATGGACCGCATCCTGAATGAGCAGCTGCAAAAGCTGCGCACCGATCATTTGGATTTCTATTTGCTGCACTCCCTCAACGGCCCGGCGTTTGATACCCTGGTGGAGTTGGGCGTGCTGGAATTTTTAGACCGCGCCAAGGCCGATGGCCGCATCCGCTATGCGGGCTTTTCCTACCACGGCAGCGAGGAGGATTTCCCCCGCGTAATCGATGCGTATGATTGGAACCTGGCCCAGATTCAGTTCAACTACATGGATATCAACAACCAGGCCGGTATCAAGGGGCTGCATTATGCCGGGCAAAAGGGCGTGCCCATTGTGGTTATGGAAGGCCTGCTGGGCGGGCGCCTGGCTTCCGTACCGCCGCAAATTGAGCAGATGTTTGCTTCCTATCCCGTCAAGCGCTCCGTCGTGGAATGGGCGTTCCGCTGGCTGGTCAACTTCCCGGAGGTGGCGGTGGTGCTAAGCGGCGTCAGCAACATGGCGCAGCTGGAGGATAACATCCGCATCTTCGATAAGCTGGATTCCGGCATCATGTCCCAGCAGGAGTTGGATCTGGTCGCCAACGTGCGGGAAGCTTTTGAAAAGCGGATTGCCGTGCCCTGCACGGGCTGCCGTTATTGCATGCCCTGCCCGCAGGGCGTCGATATCCCGGGCAATTTTGCCCTGTGGAACGATGTGGCCAAATTTGGCGGCTGGGGCGGCAACAAATGGGAATATGAAGATAAGGTGGAAGCCGGCAACGGGCCGGATAAGTGCATCGCCTGCGGCAAATGCCAGCAGGTATGCCCGCAGGAAATTGCCATCATCGAAAAACTCAAGGAATTTGCCAAAATGGCGGCCGAATAGGCGGCACGGCAAACGGGAGGGCGGCAGGCCGGTTGGCCTGCCGCCTTTTTTATCCCTGGCGCATGCAGGGGGAAAAGCGGGGAAATGGGAATTAAGCCGCATGCCGCAAATTTTACCCGGGTTGGCCGGAGGAAAAACAAACATGTTGCCCGGGAGGGATGGCGGCCTTCCCGGGGCGTGGGTGCGGCCGGGGCGCGTTGCAGACGGCGCACCTTTGCCGGTGCCGTTTGGGGGGCTATCGTCCGGCGAAAGGCGGCTGCGGTATAAAAGAAGCATGCGTGGCTTGCCTGCCCGGGTTTACACGCTGTGCGCGGGCTTGATGCTGTGCCCTTTTATGGGAAGAATGATGGCGGGGGGCGTTTGCCCGCATGACAGCCTTTATACCCAGCCGGAAGAGCCCATCCTTTTGGGGGCATTAGGGCATCGCCGGTTAAAATGGTGCCGGCAAAAGGAAGGATGCGGCATCAAGGCATGTACACAGGCGTATATCCTGCTTTTTTAGTTGTAGGGGCATGAAAAATTTGGTATACTACGCAGGATAAATAAGTGATTGGGGGGTGGGTACGCTGCGCAGGTTGACCGCGTGGGCCGGCGCATTGATCGCCGCCTTTGTTGTATTATGGGCCTCGGCGTGGCCCGTCAAGGCTTCGCAGGGCGGCCAGTTGGATGCCGATAAGCTGGAATGCCAATCGTGCATTTTGATCGATAACCACACAGGCGATGTGCTTTTTGAAAAAGATGCCGATGCCAAGCGTTATCCGGCCTCGACCACGAAATTGATGACGGCGCTGCTTGCGCTGGAGCTGACCAGCCCCCTGGATATGGTCACGGCCGATAAAGCCTGCCTGGATATCTCCGCGGACAGCACCAAAATTGCCCTTCAGCCGGGCGAGGTGCTGAGCATGGAGGAGCTTTTGTATGGATTGCTGGTATCCTCCGGCAACGATTGTGCCAATGCCATTGCCGTTTATGTTGCCGGCAGCGTGCCTGCCTTTATCGATATGATGAACCAGCGCGCCAAGGAGCTGGGCATGGATGGCACGCATTATGTCAATGCCCATGGCCTGCATGATGATGAGCATTACACCACCGCGCGCGATATGGCCAAGCTGGCCCAACAGCTTCAGCAATTTGAGCTGTTTTGCACCATTGTCAAAACGGCAAAGCACACCATCCCGGCTACCAACCTCAGCGCGGCGCGCACGCTGATCACCACCAACCACCTGCTGCGCGGAACCGAGGGCAACCGCTATTATTACGAACCCTGCACCGGCATTAAAACCGGCTACACCACGCCGGCGGGCGGCTGCCTGGTGGCTTCCGCCCAAAAAGATGGCATGGATCTGCTGGCTGTTTTGCTCAAGGATGTGCAGGCTACCAAATGGGCAACGGCCACCACTTTGTTTGAATACGGCTTTAATAACTACCGCACCATTAACATCATGGAAGAGATTACCCGCCGCCCGGTTACCGTGCAGGTGCCCAATGCGGCCAATGACGATTTGCTGGGCGGCCTGTTGCAGCTGGAGTTTCGGGCGCAGTCCAGCGCTTATCTGACGGACAGAACCGATATCATCCAAAACCTTGTGGATAACCTGGACAGCATTGAGCTGGCCTGCACCCCCGATCTGTCGGATATCCGCGCCCCTATCGAGGAAGGGCAAAAAGTGGCGGATTTTAAGGCGCTGCTGGATGGGCAGGAGCTGTTATCGGGCTCGCTGGTTGCCACGCGCTCGGTCGGCGAAAAAAAGGGCATTTTATTGCCCATGCTGGATTTTGAACAAAAGCTGACGGTGCCCCTGTGGCCTTTTAGCCCATTGCAATGGGTGGCCATCATGGTGGTGGTATGCATTGTGGCGTTGATGATCTGGCGGCTGATTTATGTGGCGCACCGCAAGCGCAGGCGGCGGGCCATGCAGGCCAAGCGCATGCAGGTACGCAGCAATGTCAACCCGGTTATCGATGCGCGCCGCAAACGGCCTGCAAACAGGCGGAAATAACAAAGATATGGCCTGCCCCCCTTGCAAAGGGGGCGGGCTTTTGTTATAATACATCCTGCTGCACGGGGAATGGCGCTGGCAGGGTGCTTTTCGCGGTGGGCAGCCAAACAAAATATCGGTATGGGGCATTAGCACAGTTGGTAGCGCGCAACGTTCGCATCGTTGAGGTCACCGGTTCGAATCCGGTATGCTCCACCACGTCGCCGCGGATTATGTATCGTTCGCGGCGATTTTTCTTTTTAAAAAATCATCGGCCGCTGACACCGCCGCTTCTCCTTTCCGCAAAAAGGCACGCCCGGCTGAGCTGCTCGGCCCAAAATGCCCTTGTGACGGCTCGCTGTCGCTGCTAACTTTTGCGGGATGCGCGGGCTTGAATCCGCCCGCCTAAAACGCAAAGCTATCTTTTTATAGCCTTTATACATAAAAGCCTTGGCTTCAAGGCTTTTTTCTTGTTTGGGGGGTTATCGTGCATGCCTGCTGCAGGTATTGGCCACATAGCAGCCTTGTTTGGACGGCTGTTTTGGGGTGATATTGGCCGGCTTTTTGCTGTTTCAAAAAAATATATGGCGCAGTATTGACAAAAAGCTGGATGGATGTTAACCTTTGTATAGATTGAGCGAGCGGGAATAGCATTTACCATACAGGAAGGGGAAAATATCCCCCCGTTTGCGCATAATGGCCATAAAATGATTACCAAATCTGCAAAACCCTGGCCCATGAGCTGGGGCATGTTTTGGGGATGGACGATTCGCTTTATTCCGAAAGCCCAACGGTTATGCATCAGGGACTTTCCACGCTGGTTGGCCCTACCAGCCATGATCGGACGGATATCTCGGTAATGTACAGCGCAAACCAGTATCCTTTTCCGCTGCAGCCGGCGCCCTACTGATGCCAGCAACCCCATTATTGTTTAGGAGGAAGCCTTATGAAACGCACCTGTATATTTGCGCTGGCCGCCGTGTTGCTGCTGGGCGCCTGCCTGTTAACGGCCTGTGGGAAAGATACCCAACCCATCCTGACGGAGGACGGCCAGCCGTTGCCGGAGGATTGCCTTTTGTATAGCAGCCATCTGGATTATTTTTCCTTCGAAAGCCTGGATAAAATTGTTTCCTTGTGGCATGAGGGTAAAGATTTTGCTGCCAGGGTACAGATGACCGGTAAGCCCCGGACGGTGGCGGTGCCGGTTCCCCCGGCGGACGAGGTGGAAGCCCGCAAGCGCGGGGGAAAGGAAATGTATCGTTTGTATACTTATACGCCCGCCAAGGTAACGCAGGTTATTTATGGTGATGTAGAGGTGGGGTATGAGTTTACCTGGGTGCAAAACGGCGTCAGCGGGGATGTGGACGATGCGTATCTGGGATTTGTTTTTGAGCCCAAGGTTAAACAGAATAAAAGCTACCTTGTGTTTGCACAGCCGCATGGGCCGGATCAGTACCGTTCTTTTTTATTTGAGGAAGGCTGGTATGAAATTGCCGGAAATCGCCTTAAAACCTATGCCGGTTCCCAGTTGTGCAGGGAAAACGATGGCAAAAAGGTGGATGATTTTATTGCAGAGTTTCAGGCGGCGTTGAGGGCGGCCGGCAAATAAAACCGGCAGACAGGCCCTTTGGGCACATAAAATGGCCCCGGCGGTAAGCCGGGGCCATTTTTATGCGTGGTATGCGCTTGTTTGTATCCATGCCGGCCGGCGCCTTGGCGGCCCGGCTGTGGCAATTATTCCCATGTGTTGGGGATGCGCACAATATCCTCCGGCGCGTTGTCGTCCCCCATGGCGGGCCCATACCAGATGGAAGAGCCGAATGTGGCCACAAACAGCTTGTCGGGGTGGTGCGGATCGGGGAAGGGACGGTGGCCCCAATGGAAGTTATAGCCCTTAAGCCGCTTCCAGGTTTCGCCCCTGTCACCGGAGCGGTAGACCCCGTGGTCGAAGCCCGTGGCAAACAGAATGTTGCTGTCCCGCGGATCGACGGCGGTGGCAAACACATGCATTTTGGGATCAAAAATCTGGCGCCAGTTTTTGCCGTCATCCGTGGCATAGATGCCGCCAAAGTATTCTTTTTGCGTGCCCGCGGTATCCATGGTGTGCGGCCAGCAGCTGACGTACAGGCGCTTGGGATCCTTGGGATCGCATACGATATCGTTGGGGAAATTGATGCCATCCGGCAGCGGCACGCGCTGCCAGCTTTCCGCACCGTCCTCCGATACCATGATAAAGCCGTCCACCGGCTGGCCGCGCCGCTTGCCGCGCGCTACCACCAGGTACAGCTTGCCATCCGGCGTCAGGCACAGCTTCCAGGCGTTCAGGTTGCCCTGGCCGGCTAAACCGTTGTTTTTAAGCTGCCAGGTATAGCCATCATCCGTGGATTTATATACGCCGTTGCCATATGCCGTGGCATATAGCGTGCGGTTGCCCGCCGGGGAGGTGGGATCGAGCACGATGTGGGTAAACACGCTGTTGGGCGCCGCCCCGTGGGAGGAATACTCCCATGTTTTAAAGCCGTCATCCGTGCGGTGGATGGCGCCCTGCGCCTTATAATGGCGGTGCAGCGCGTACATCTTGGGCCGCGGCAAATCGTGCGCGCCGCCCCATGCGCTCCAGGCGCGGCCGGGCACCTCGGGATCAAAGACCATCCAATAGCAGGTGTTGCCATAGCACACGGGGATGTTGTGCATCTGGTGGATCCAGCTTTTGCCAAAATCATAGCTGTGCCAGAAACCGATATCGGTATAGGTGGCGGTGATATGGTTGGCATCGTGCGGGTCAAAATGCACGCCGTAGCAGGTGGTAACATCCAGCCCGCGGGTGGAAACGCTGCCATCGGGATGATAATCGCAATACATCTGCTGCCAGGTTTTGCCGCCGTCAAAGGTGGCGGTGGTGGAGGAAAGATCGGTCATAAAGCAGATGTCCGGGTTGGTGGGCGCTACGCAAAGCCCCATGGCGTTGGAGCCCTTGGGCCCCACCCAATTCCAGACGCCGGTATAGTTGGCTTCGCACCAGCCAAGGGTGCGGTTATCCGCATCGTGGTCCAGCGTTGCCTTGAGCACCCAGCGGAACGAACGCCCGCCATCCAGGGATTTAAAGATGCCGTAGTGGGAAACATAGCTGCCATCCGCACAATCGGCGGGCACAATGGGGTAATCCATGGTGCCCACATACAATACGTTGGCATCGATGGGGGAGGTGCTTACCTCCACATACCGCGGCAGGCGGTCGGGGGCAAAATCCAGCGCCTCGCCCTCGTTGGGCAGCAGGCTGATCCATTCCCCATCCGCTACGCGCCACAGGCCGCTGACGTAATCCTCGCCTACAAAGTAGCCGTTTGTCAGCACATACAAAACCGCTTCCCCGGAATCGGGATCCACACCGCCATCGGCCTGGATGTATTCGGTAACGCCCTCCGGAGCCTCGATGGGATGGATGCAGCCGTCATCGCAGATAAAATTCACGCCGCTATCGCCGATATGCAGGCAGCCGCCCTCTACCGCCATCAGCTTATAGGTGGTTTTACCGGGCAGCTGGCACAGGGGGGCAAAGCTGGCCCCGCCATCGAAGGAGGCATACAGCGTAAAGCCGTTGCGGCCCATGCCGGAAACAAACAGCCGGTCGGTATTGCCGGGATCAACGCATACCCCGTTTACATGATGGGGCGCCTCGGCATCGGTGGAAACCAGGGTGGAACCCGAATGGTCGCCCAGCTTCAGCTCATCCACAATGGTATCCATGGCCGGGTAAATGAGCTGCCACATCTCGCCATTATCGGTGCTTTTATAAAGCCCGTTGGCGCAGGCGTAAATGACGCCCGGGGTGACGGGATCAAAAGCATAATAGGTGGTGCGGCCCTTTAAATGGAATTCCCGCCAGGATTTGCCGCCGTCCTTGGTGATATAGGCGCCTGTCATATCGCAGGCTTCCAGCACCACCTGGTCATCATGGGGGCTGATGGTGGGAATATACTGTGCGCCGCCCGCGCCTGGGCCAAGCAGCGTCCACGCATCGTTTCTGGGCATAAGTTGCTCCTCCTTTAAGGCGTTTTTCTGGGGGTATTGTACACCATTTTTTCAAGAAGGGGAAGCTTACGGCATACCGATTGTATTTTGCAGGCAGGCTGCCCTGCCAGCAAGGGGCGGGGCTAAGGGTGCATGGTAGCAGGGGGGCGGCCGCTTTTATAAAATGATGCAGGCGCCTGCCATGGGCCGCCTGCCGGTGCGTATTTTAAGCCCGGGTATGGTATAATGGCTTTTCGAGGGAGGGAAGTGCATGATAAAACGCCCGTGGAGTACCCCGCTGGCTGCCTGCATGCTGCTTGTGCTGTGCGGCTGTTCGAGCGTGCCAACCCCACCCCCGCGCGCCACGCCCCCACCGCTGGAGGAAACGGCCGGCCTTCATGTTGTCACCCCACCCCCGCCCACCACGCCACGGCCGGAAGGGCCCGGCCCGCTTAACCGTGCCGAGGGGACAACCATCGCCACACGTTTTGATGTGCCACAGGGATATGTGCGTATCGCCCAGCCGGAGGGCAGCTTTGGCGCCTTTTTGCAACAAACCGCGCTGGCAGCCAGTGGGACAAAAGCAGCCTATTATGATGGGCATGAGAAGGTCGAGGCCGATTATGATGCGGTGGTGGATATGGCCGTGCCCAAACGGGATTCTTTCCATGCCGCCCATGCCCTGATGCGCATGCAGGCGCTCTACCTGTATGCCCAGGGCCGGTATGATGATATTTCCTTTACGTTTTTGAGCGGGTTTGAGTTTGAGTTTTCCCGCTGGCGGGCAGGGGAGATCATTTCCGTAAGCGGGCAGAGCGTGATCTGGACGCCGGGAGGAAAGGCGGAAACCACGCTGGAAAATCTGGAAGCTTACCTGGCAACGGCTTATCTGTATACCAACCTGGCCACGCTGTCCAAGGGGCTGTATTCCATTTCGGTCAAGGAAATGTCCGTGGGCGATGTTTTTTACCGGGATGCAAACCCTGCCCACGCTGCCATTATCGTGGATATGGCGGAAAACCCAACAACCGGTCAGCGCGTCTTTATCCTGGCGCAGGGCTTTTCTACCGCCCAGCCCATGCAGGTTATCAAAAACCCCGAAAGCTGGGAGCTTAGCCCCTGGTTTGAGGATGATCTGGCAACCGGCATCCAGGCGCCCGGCGCCATTTTTGAAAGCGCCCATCTATACCGGATGGAAGCCATTGTTCCCCGGCCATCGGCGCAGCCGTAACGCTTCCTATCAATAAGCATCGCCAAACAGCCGCAGCCTGCATCCGTTTAAATCCTGTTTTGGGGAAACGGAGGGCTGCGGTTTTTTGTGCCCATCGGGCCGGCTTTGCCCCGGCGGCCCATGCGGAGGATAACCGGCTGCCCCGTGGCGGGCAGCAAAATATTGGCAAATGCGCCTTGTTCATCATTTGTTAACGGCTTTAACATAACCCGTTCATATTCCCGGGGTATGCTAAGGGTGTTCCAAGGAGCGCTTACCCCACAGGCGCCGGGCATCCGGATGTTGGAATCCTTCCGTAAGGCCCATTGGACCAGCCTCGTTTTTTCATCCAACCCCTCTTCACGCCAAAGGCCCCCATACAGGGGGCCTTTGGCGTTTTGGCTTTGGCCGGACCAAGGCGGATGGGGCTTATAAAAATCACAGCAAAGCCGGCTTTATTCCCAAAAGGCCGGGTAAAACACAGGCAAGCTTACAGCCGGGCCTTTAGGCCAGCATGCGGTACAAAATCAGCCGACTGCCGGGCACCGGGTCGCCATCGAGGGCGGGGTTAAGGCGCTGAATGGTTTCGGGGCTGACGCCGTAACGCTTGCAGATGGACCACAGCGTATCCCCCGGCAGCACACAAATCATCATCAGCAGCCCCTGCACCTCCTGCACCTGTTCGCCCAATGAGGCACCGGTGACAACGCTGATTCGGCTGGTGGGCTGCACCTCGATATCGATGGTGATGGGAATGCGGATTTCGGCTTCAAAATCGGATACCACCACGGCGGCGCTTTCGCCCGCGCATACGATGGCGGATACGTCATCGCCTTCCTTTGCACCCGTGCATGCGATCTGCGCACTGGAGGGAACCATTTGGCTAAACCCATACAGCGCCGGGTTTTCGCCGGAGGACAGGTAGATCAGCCGGCATTCAACGGCATAATCCACCATGACGCTGCCATCCATGGCCTGGGCCTGCACGGTGGCGGGCGTGGCAAAGGAGGATACGATGCGCCCGATGGCCGGCAGCCCTTCGGGAGGGGTCAGCGGTGCGCGCAGGGTTTCGGAGGTGGACGCCGTCATCGGCACGCCGGCCAGCGTCAGATCGGCATGGTCGAGGGATACCTCCCAGCCCGGGATAAAGGCATCGGTTACGGCGCTGCAGGCCGCCTCCAGCGTACAGGTGACGTTGGTTCCCAGCGTCAGCGTCAGCTGTACCACACGCCTGGCGCCTTCGGCATCGGGCATCAGGGCGGCGGCCGCCTGTTCGACGGCTACCGTAGCCTGGGTGATGGCATGGTCAAAATCCATTTCGCTTCGGCTAAGCTCCACCGTGCATTCAAAGGGTTGGGTCAGCGGCGCAGTGTTGAGCTCGCCCTGGGTGCATACATAGGTCAGCCAAACCTGGCACTCGCCGCGCACAAAGGCGCGCCCGGCGGTGGCGTGGGCTTCCTGCACCTGGGCGGTACACTGCACATCCAGCACCGTTTGCCCATCGGGCATACGGGCGGGCAGCATGCAATCCCCGGTCAGCGTGCTGACTGCGCTGCCCCGCGCCGCGGTATAGCGTGTATCCAGCATCTGTGTTTGCACTTGCAGCTGATCGCCGGCAGGCTGCCCCTCGATATCGGGCCTAAAGCCCAGCTCCCGGCAGATGGCGGTATCGTTTTGCTGGCAGGCCGTCAGCGTTATCTCGGCAATGGCGGATAGTTGAACGGTGCCCGATTCCACGCTGGCAGCCGCTTCGTATGCGGCTGCGCCGGCCGTGGCGGCCATGTGCGGGGACAGACCCTCGATATCCAGCGTGCGCTGCCAGGCGCAGGCGGTGTTGAGGGCATGCGGCTGGTTATCGCTGCCCATATAGATCATGCAAAAATAGGCGGTGCCGCCCAGCTGGGCCTGGCCATCCAGCACTTCGACGCGCTGGCAGGTCAGCCACGCGCGCACCGTCAGCACGCGGCTGACGCCTTCGGCAGGCAGGGCAACCTCCCCTTCGATGCGCGCGGTATCTACGGCGCGCAGGGTACGCCCGTTGGACAGAAAAACTTCGTTCCTTTCATTAAACGCCATGTTGCGCTTCCCCCTTTATCGCTATCAGCAAGGCATTGTATGCCGCAAACGCATGGTGATATGCGCGCTGCCCACCGGCATGGGCAAAAGAAACCATGCAGGCCGTTATTCCTGTATAGCGTATGCAAAGGCGGCGCCGTTAGAACCAAGCAGGCAGAAACGCCTCCCACTGGCCCATCTGGCATGTGGAAAAGGCGTATGGCAAGGCTGCTTTCACCCAACCGGGCGCGCCTTTTGGGCTTTGCAACTACGCTGCCCCGTTATACAAGCCGGTGCGCCGGGGGACAGGCTATCGACAGGGGGCGGTGGGCGGCCTGTGCGCCGGGGGCTGCGGGGAAGCCCCATCCGGCCGGGCCGGTTACAAAAAGTTCATAAATGGCCATGGATCAGGGGTTGACAAATGGTGGGAATGGCATATAATAATCAAAGAAAGTCAAAGTAAGGCTTTCGGGAAGCATGGCAGCCCATTCGGGCGCACATGCTATCAGGGAAAAGGAGGGGCATGCATGTGTCCGCATTAAGCGATCAAATAGAACAATTTATCCAGGCCATGCTGCAGGGAGGCGAAGGGCATGTAGAGCTTAAACGCAACGAACTGGCCCAGTACTTCGGCTGCGCGCCCTCTCAGATCAATTACGTATTGATGACGCGCTTTACCCCGGAGCGGGGCTACCTGATCCGCAGCCGCCGCGGGGGCGGCGGGTATGTGCGCGTGGTGCGCATTGCCCTGGATCCGGATGATATGCTGATGCAGCTTTTGACCGAGCGCGTAGGCAACCAGATTTCCCAGCAGCAGGCGTTTCACATTCTGGAAAACCTGGCGCATACCGGCCTTGTTACCAAACGGGAGGCCGTTTTAATGGCGGCGGCGCTTAAGAATGGCGATTTGCCGCTGCCCGAGCAGATCCGCGATACGCTCCGGGCCGGTCAGCTCAAAAATATGCTGCTGGAGCTCATTGGCCTGGAGGGCGAAAAACAAGAGGGAGGGAATCAGGATGATTTGTGACCATTGCGGTGACAACAATGCGACGGTGCACGTGGTGCGCCATATCGGCGATAAGCACGAGGAATTAAACCTGTGCAGGGCCTGCGCAGCCAAATTGCAGCACGAGATGCTGCAAAGCGCGCTGGGCAATATCGGCCTGGTTAGCTCCACGCCGCCTGTACCCTCGCTGACATGCCCCACCTGCCACATGACGGCCGATGAATTTAAGCGCACGGGCCGCCTGGGCTGTACGGATTGCTACCGGGTGTTTTCTTCCATGATTTTGCCGCTGGTGCGCCGGGCGCAAAACGGGGCCGCAGCCCATACCGGCACGCGCCCCGGCGATGGCAAAGTTACCGTATCGCCGGCGCCTGCCCGGTCCGATCCCCGGGCGGAGCTGGAAAAGAAGCTGGCGGAGGCCATTGCCAGCGAGGCTTATGAAGAAGCCGCGGTGCTGCGCGATAAGATCCGTGCGCTGGATAAAAAGGAGGGGTAAGCATGAAATGGTTTTTACAGGATGCGCCGGAAAACAGCATTGTGCTGTCCAGCAGGGTACGCCTGGCGCGCAACTGGCGCGACATGCCCTTTCCCCAACGCATGGACGATGGCCAAATAGCCGCCTGCTGCAACCGGGCGCGGGAGGTTTTGTGCAGCGACAACACGCAGCTGCAATATGTCGCCCTGTCCAGCCTTAGCCCCATTGATCGCCAGGCGCTGGTGGAGCGGCACGTCATCTCGCCCGCGCTGGTCGAAAGTGCGGAGCGCGCGGCGCTTATCGTTTCCCCGGATGAGGATTTATCCGTTATGGTGCTGGAGGAGGATCACCTGCGCATCCAGGCGTTTGAGGGCGGCATGCAGCTGGAAAAAGCATATCAGGCGGCCCGCGTGCCCGAGGGCAAGCTGTGCCCGGCCGGCATGGTAGCCTTTGATGATAAGCTTGGCTATCTGACCGCCTGCCCCACCAACGTGGGCACCGGCATGCGCGCTTCGCTTTTGATGCATCTGCCCGGGCTGACGCTGTCCGGCCAGATCGAGGCGCTGCAGCGGGCGCTGAGCAAGATCGGCCTGACCGTGCGCGGCCTGTATGGCGAGGGTTCCACCGCCGCCGGGCATTTTTACCAGATATCCAACCAGGTCACCCTGGGCCTGTCGGAGGAGGATATCCTGGCCACCCTCAGCCAGGCCGGCCATGAAGTGCTGGATCTGGAACGCCAGGCCCGCCAAAGCCTGAAGGAAAACAAAGGCCTGGCCTTTGAGGACCAGCTGATGCGTTCGGTCGGCATTTTGCAGCAGGCGCGCATGCTGTCGAGCGCGGAATTTATGCAGCTTTTGTCCATGGCCATGCTGGCTGCTGATCTGAAGCTGTATACCCCGCCCCAGCAAGATACCCTGCGCCGCCTGATGCTGACCTGCCAGGCCGCAGGCATCCAGAAAACCGCCGGCAAGCCGCTGGACGAAACCGCCAGGGATGCCCTGCGCGCCAAGATCGTGCGCGAGGCGCTGGCACACAAATAAAAATATCCATTAAAGGAGTGAATGTATATGCCCAGTTTTGAAAACCGTTTCACCGAGGGCGCCCAAAAGGCGCTGTACCTGGCGCAGGAGGAAGCCCGCGGTACCTTTGGACACAACTATATCGGCTCGGAACATCTGTTGATCGGCCTGATGCGCGAGGGTAAGGGCGCCGCCGCCGCCGCCATGCGCGGATGGGGGCTGGATGCCGATGGCCTGCGCAAGGCCGCCATGGAACTGGTGGGCAAGGGCGAGTTTAAATTTGATGATAACTTCCAGCCCACCCCACGCACCAAATATATCCTGCAGGCCGCGCTGGAAATTGCCACCAAGCTGGGCAATAAATATGTCGGCACGGAACATATCCTGCTGGCCATCGTGTCCCAGCCCGATTGCGTGGCCGCGCGCATCCTGTCCGATAAGGGCGTCAGCTTCCAGCAGGCCCAGCAGGAACTTTTGCAGGGCCTTAAGGAAAACGCAGGCGGCGATAAGGCTTCCGGCGAGGGCGGCGAAGGCGGCGTACTCAAGCAATATGGCCGCGATTTAACCGAGATGGCCCGTCAGGGCAAGCTGGATCCGGTTATCGGCCGCCAGCAGGAAATCGAGCGCATCGTGCAGATCCTTTCCCGCCGCACCAAGAACAACCCGGTTTTAATCGGCGAGCCCGGCGTGGGCAAAACCGCCGTTGTCGAGGGCCTGGCCCAGCGCATCATCGAGGGCAACATTCCGGAGCTTTTAAAGGGCAAGCGCGTTATTACGCTGGATCTGTCCGGCATGCTGGCCGGCGCCAAGTACCGCGGCGAGTTTGAGGAACGCCTCAAGGGCGTGCTCAAGGAGTTGGCGCAATCGGGCGATGTTATCCTGTTTATCGATGAACTGCATATGATTATCGGCGCAGGCGCTGCCGAAGGCGCCCTCGATGCGGCCAATATTTTAAAGCCTGCCCTGGCCCGCGGGGAACTGCAATGCATCGGCGCAACAACGCTGGATGAATACCGCAAGCATATCGAAACCGATGCCGCACTGGAGCGCAGGTTCCAGCCCGTCACCATCGGCGAGCCCTCGCCCGAGGAAGCCGTTGAAATTTTAAAGGGCCTGCGCGATAAGTACGAGGCCCACCATAAAATCCGCATCACGGACGAGGCTATCCAAAGCGCCGTTGCCATGAGCGTGCGGTATATTCCGGACCGCTTCCTGCCCGATAAGGCGATCGATCTGATCGATGAAGCCGCCTCCCGCGTGCGCATCCGCCGCCATACGGCGCCGCCCGATGTCAAGCAGCTGGAGGACAAGCTGGACAGCCTGCTTAAGGAAAAAGAAGAAGCCATCAACAACCAGAATTTCGAGCGGGCCGCCCAGCTGCGCGATAGCGAGCGCACCCTGCGCGAGGAAATCGAGCGCGTGCAGGCAGCCTGGCGCGAAAAGCAGCAGGCCGAAGGCGATGCCGCCATTGGGGAGGAGGAGATCGCCCAGGTGGTGGCCATGTGGACGGGTATTCCCGTGCAGCGTTTAACGCAGGATGAAAGCCAGCGCCTGCTGGAGCTGGAAAACACCCTCCATGCCCGCGTCATTGGGCAGGACGAGGCCGTCAGCGCCGTGTCCCGTGCCATTCGCAGGGCGCGCGCCGGCCTTAAGGACCCCAAGCGCCCCATCGGCTCCTTCCTGTTCCTGGGCCCCACGGGTGTGGGCAAAACCGAGCTTAGCCGGGCGCTGGCAGAAGCGCTGTTTGGCGATGAAAACGCCCTGATCCGCATCGATATGAGCGAGTATATGGAGCGCCATACCGTTTCCCGCATGATCGGCTCCCCCCCTGGATATGTCGGCTTTGAGGAGGGCGGCCAGCTGACCGAAAAGGTGCGCAGAAAGCCCTATTCGGTGGTGCTGCTGGATGAAATCGAAAAAGCCCATCCCGATGTGTTCAACATCTTGCTGCAAATCCTGGAGGATGGCCGCCTGACCGATGGCAAGGGCCGCACGGTGGATTTCAGGAACACCGTTGTTATTATGACCTCCAATGCCGGGGTGGCGGATCTGAAAAAGCAATCATCCCTGGGCTTTGGGGCCCATGCGCCGGTGTTGGAAAACGAAAAGATGCGCGCCACGCTGCTGGCCGAGCTGCGCCGCACGTTCAGGCCGGAGTTTTTAAACCGCATCGATGAAATCATCGTATTTGATCCGCTGGAGAGCGCTCAGATTCGCCGCATCGCCGATCTGATGGTGGATAGCGTCATTCACCGCCTGGAGGACAACGGCGTCAAGCTGCTGGTCGATGCCGATGCGCGCGAGTTCCTGGCGGGCCAGGGCTTTGACCCGATGTATGGTGCACGGCCGCTGCGCCGCACCATCCAGCGCATGGTGGAGGATGCCCTAAGCGAGGAATTGCTGGCCGGCCACGTCCATCTGGGCGATACGGTAAGATGCAAGCTGGAAGACGGCAAGCTGGCCTTTGTGGTGGCCCAGCCAAACGATACAGAGAATAAGCCTGATGCCGCCAAGGCGCAGACGGAAGGCACGGATAAACCGGAAGGCGCGGATAAACCGGAAGGCGGCCAGTAAGCCATCCTTGTGCGGGTGCTGTGCCGATTGATGGCCTGCCCGGCTTGGCATGATCCAAGCCGGGCAGCCTGCGCCTTTATATAAAATAGAGGAAATATCCCGCCACGGGGGCGGCGTGCCTGATAGGCATAAGCCTGCCGGGTAAGATATGAAACAGATGCCGAAAAACAGCGAAAACGCCCGCTTAAAGTGCGGTGTTCATAAGATAGTTAACAGTCACAGTAGTTTGAACTGCTGTGGCTGTTCTTGTTTTTTATCCTGTCATATGATAATATAAAACCGAATAGACCTACAAATCCACATTTATCAGGATAATTAATAAGCAGGAAAGAGTATTGTGCAGAAGGAAGGAGCAAAATGACAACCGGCATTGCGCTTCGCCTCATTCGTCCAGGAGATTATATTACAGTTCAGAAAATGTTTATCGAATTCAATGCTTCTGAGTTCGGAAAATACGACCATATCGATCATACAGATGAAATGCATGTGATTAGTTTCCTTGAAAACATGATGCAAAATCATGTGATTTATGCTGTGACTCAGACGGGATCAGATGAGATGATCGGATATATTTGTTTTCATTTAGCAGGAGAGGAATACGATATTGGTTATATGATTTCTTCTCAACACCAAGGAGCCGGTATTGCGACTGCCGCATCAAAGGCGGCAATGAAAAAGCTGGAAAATGAGCGCGGTTCCAAAATTTTTACAGCGACCGTTGCAGCAGAAAACTATCCATCCGTGAGAGTTCTTGAGAAATTAGGGTTTACAATTATATCCGAAAACCGGGTGAAAAAAGAGGTAGAAGGGGTGACATTTCTTGTCACTGAAAGACGCTACTTAAAGCGCATTTCTGAATCTATTTGAGTTATGCAAATTCCAGTTTGTCGAACAGGCACAAGGATGCACTTCTATACGGGGCAACCCCATATGTGCACTCTGCAAGGCAAAACGCCCCGGGCACCGTCAGATGTCCGGGGCGTTTTGCGTCGCTGCGTTACGAACAAGAGATTGCATCCCTTGCGCTGCTTGGCGGCTATCCCCTTATGGCAAAAGGCGTGACTACTTTCGTCACGCCTTTTGCATATTTTACTGTCTTATGAACAACACCCGAATAGCAGGCGTTTATTTTATGCTCAATTGATGCCGCAAAACCACGGAAAAGCGATAGGGCAGGCCGTGCACACCGCCCACGGAATAAAAACGGCCATATCCCCGGCCGGCATGGCTTATATGCTGATCGGCTCAATAGCCTTTATCGGTGCTCCATGGCGATTTATCGCCTTTTTGGGGTGAAACGCAAGAAGAAGTATGATATAATAAAGCAAACTCCGGTTTTGGGGACAAAGGCCGGTGTATGGATTCTGAAGGGGGAGCATGTTATGGCACTTGTCAATCCGCTCAAAATTATCCGCCAGGCCCGCGATGAAGGACGCGCGGTAGCCTCGTTTAACATCCACAATATGGAAACCATGCAGGCCGTCGTATCGGCTGCAACCAAGCTCAATACGCCCATTATCATCCAGGGCACGCCGGGCACGCTGCGCTCCTGCGGGGTTAAAACGCTGGTGGCCATGGCCCGCGCCATGGCGCAGGATTGCCCTGTTGACCTGGCCCTGCATGCCGATCACTGCGGCGACCGCGAGCTTTTGATCGAATGCATCAAGGAAGGCTTTACTTCCGTTATGGTGGATGCTGCTAAACTGGAGTATGCTGATAACGTCCGCTTTGTGCAGGAAATCGGCAAGATGGCCCATGACGCCGGCCTGTGCGTCGAGGGCGAGATCGGCCGTATCGGCGGCGTTGAAGATGAGCTGACGGTGGATGCCAAAAATGCACTGTTCACCGTGCCGGAGGAGGCTGCCCGCTACGCGCACGATGCCGGGGTGGACACGCTGGCCGTGGCTATCGGCACCGCCCATGGCGAATACAAGGGCAAGCCGGAGCTGGATTTCCCCCGCCTGGCCGAAATCCGCAAGGTGGTCGAGGTGCCGCTGGTGCTGCACGGCGCTTCCGGCGTGCCGGATGAGGATGTCCGCCATGCCATGCAGCTGGGTGTGGCCAAGGTCAATATCGCCACGGAGCTTAAGATTCCCTTTACCCGCGCCCTGCGCGATTTCTTTGCGGCCGACGCCAAGGAAACCGACCCGCGCAAATATTTTGCCCCCGCCAAAGCCGCGGCCGAAGCGGTGGCCATGCAAAAGATCAACCTGTGCAACGGCAAGTAATTGCCCTTTGCCGATAGCGTAAGAAAGAAGGAGCACGCACCATGCAAAGCGATCCGTTGAATGCCAGAATGGTTGTGCCGGAGGAGTTCCAGCGCCATATCGATGCCATGCGCCAGCTCCGGCTGGAAGGCTTCAGGCCCGATACGGGGCTGACGCTGCCCGAGCATCCGGTGGATAAGCCCAAATTCCCGCTCATCGATTTCCATACCCATTGCTTCCCGCTGTTTGGTTCCATGAAAACGCAGGATTTTGTTAAGGAACTGGATAAGGTGGGCGTGCTGGCTGCGGTCAACCTGGTGGGTTACGATGGCGAAGATTTAGACCGCGCGCTGGAGGAAGCCTCCCATTGCGATGGCCGCATCGCCGTGTTTGGCGGGCTGGATTTCTCCCGTGCCGGGGACAAGGATTTCCCGGAATATGTGCGCAGCACGCTGTCCAGCTATCAGGCGCGCGGCATGACGGGCGTTAAGGTATATAAAGAAGTTGGCCTGACCGTCAAGGTGAATGGCGAGCTTTTAAGCCCGGTGGATCCCCGCGTTAAGGTGGTTTGGGATACCTGCGCCGAGTTGGGCCTGCCCGTGCTTATCCATGTGGCCGATCCGCAGGCGTTCTTCCGCCCCATGGACGAAAAGAACGAGCGCATTGAGGAATTGTGCACCCATCCGGCGTGGTGGTTTGGCCGGCCCGGCGTGCCCAGCTTCGAGGAAATGATGGCCATTGAGGAACAGCTTATCGCCGAAAACCCCAAGACCACGTTTGTTGTTGCCCACATCGGTTCGCTGTCCGAAAGCCTGGGGCGCATCGGGGCGATGATCGATAAATACCCCAACCTGTATGTTGATATCGCCGCCCGCCTGGCGGAGCTTGGGCGCCAGCCGTATACCGCGCGCAAGTTCTTGATCGACCATGCGGACCGCGTGCTGTTTGGCACGGATACGTTGGGGTGCGAATGCATTTACCACCGCTATTACTACCGCTGCTTTGAAACCATGGATGAGTATTTCCACTATGCCGATGAGTTTGAGCAGGGCCATTGGATGATCTATGGCCTGGGCTTGCCGGATGATGTGCTGGAAAAACTGTATTATAAAAACGCCGTCAAGCTGCTGCCGTGCTTTAGACCGCTGGTGGAAGCGGCGCTCAAGGCTTAAGCCATGGCCCGGGCAGACCGGCAAGCTGGATATCAGGCGCGCCTGGCGCGTACACAGCCCAACCCCGCATGGCGGTTGGGCTGGCGCGCTATTGCCTTGCATCCGGGTGCAGTGGGCGCGTTGGCCTTGTTTGCAGCTATTCCGGGCATCATCCGCTTTTTGGGACTGACGTTTGGCTGGATGCTGCTGTACAATGTCGATTCCCTGCTGCTGCCAGCCATCTATTTGTTTATGCCCGCCGTGCTGTGGTGCACGGTGCTGCGCATTACGGGCAACCCTTCGCCGTGGTGGAACCGTCTGCTGTCGCCGGGTACCGTGTTGGTGTACCTGTCGGTGCTGCTGGCTGGGGCGGCGCTGGTGGCGGTGATTTATCCGGTTAACCTGATGCTCAGTTACCTGGGGTGGGATGTAGCCGATCTTCCGGCCTGGTATGCGCCTGCCGTGCTGCTGCTGGCTGCCGTTGCGGCCTGGGGTATCGTGCTGCCCCCCTTTGGCGGCGCGCTTAACGGCTGTACCCGTTTAAAGGAAGCGTGGTTGGTTTTCCGCGTGCGCAATAAGGCACGCGGCATCATAGCGCTGGCAGCGTTGTTTGCCCTTGGTATGGTGCTGTGCGGCATGGTGCTGCTGCCAACAATTTACGGCGTGCTTACCCATAACGATTTGCCGGATACGGGCGGCTCCTGGATTGATATCCTGGCCCTTCCCATTGCCATGTTTGGTGTTCAGGCGGCATGCGTCATTGCCGGTTATGCCTGCCGTGCGCCGGAGATGGTGCAGGAAGATAAAACAGTCCGCTGAGTTGCCCAAATTGGCAAAATGGGGCTTGCCGTTTTAGAGAATAGCAAAAGGCGTTATATCGATTGGCAACGGGGGCAAAAGGCCCCCTTTTTTGATAGGGACGGGCGGCCTGGGCAGGCATAAGGTTGACGGAAAGGGGAATGTGCCATGAAGGAAGCGCTGCCGTATCTGATCGCGGGCATCGCGCTGCTGGGCGTTGTTCTGGCGGGGGTGGCGGTTGCCGGGCGCGTGCGGCGTGTGGTGCGCGGCTGGATAAGCCAGATAAACCTGATGCGGGCCATGGCCGTCAGCGAGGAGCAGCTGGCCGCCACGCCCAAATCCGTCAGCTCCATGACGGATACCTATCTGCCGCTTATCGAGAAGGATTTTCCTACCTTTAATTTTGAGGAGTTTTGCCGGCACGCGGAAATGACGCTGCAATCGGTGTTTGCCGCGCTGGATCAGGGGGAGGTTACCGGCCTGGAAGGCGCTTCCCAGCAGCTTATCGACCAGGTGCGCGGGGAAATGAGCCATGCCCGCTCGATGGGCAGGCAGGCGTGTTACCGGGATGTTACCTTCTACCAAACGGAAATTGTCCGCTATATCAAACGGGGCGGCACATGCACCATCCGCATGCAGACCGCGCTTTCCTATTTTCATTATATGATGGAAGGGCAGCGCGTGGTGGAAGGCCGCAAGGATTTGCCGGTGCAAACCCGTTATGAAACCGATTGGGTGTATGTACAGGATGTTTCCAAAATGGAGGGGGCCTATCAGGATGGCGGGGTGGGCCTGCGCTGCCCGGGCTGCGGCGCGCCGGTAACCTCGCTGGGGCAAAAGGTGTGCGCCTACTGCGGCGGGGCGGTCGTGCCGGCGCATCTTTTTGTGTGGCACATTAACCGATATAAAAAGGTATAAAGCGAAAGGCAAAGCGGGGCTTGTTGGCCGGTGTTGTGTTTTGATCCCGGCATGCTGCCGCCTGTCGGGCGGTGCTGGCAGCCGGGGCTTTTATTCCGGCCGGCTTTGACGTGCAGCTTTCCCTTGAAACGGCGGCGTTTCCATGGATGGACATCGGGGGGCGCTGCCCTGCATGTGCTTAAACGGGATGGGAAATATTGGGAAATAACAAAGGCGCGCCCTCTGCCGGGGCGCGCGTAACGTATGTTTGGTTTTATGCCGATATATAACCCATGTAAAGGCGCTTGCGCCTTTATGCGCCAAGTACCTGGCGCACCAGGGCGTCAAATTCGTCCAGCATGGACTGGGTAACGTTGCCCTGGTCAATCTTTTGTGCCAGCGCCACAACCTGCTGCACCTGTGCAGGCTCCGCGGTGACGGCCATTACGCTGCCCGTGCCTTCGACCGATTGCAGCTCCAGCTTGATGCGCTCGATCAGGTTGGAAGCCATGGTGCCTTTAAACTGTTCGCCGTAGGTGACGGCGGCCAGGCACACTTCATCCGTGGCGATGACGGCCCCGCTTTCCACCTCGGTAATATCCAGCAGCTTATTGGCCAGCCGCTGGACGCGCTGGCTTTCACCGCTCGACAGGCCGGCTGTCGTCAAAGGCGAGGTTACGGGCGACCCTATGGGCGCAGCAGGCGAGTTGCCGGGGGAGTGCTCCGGCGTATTGGTATGCTGCGGCACATCGGTGGTCAGCGGCGGAACCAACGGATCCGTCATCAGGGGGGAAACCGTTGTAATGGGAAGCGGCGTGGTGCTGATGGTGTTTTGCGGCGACGGATGGGCGCTCGGGGTAATCATGGGCGTGGTGACGGGCTTTTTGCCGCAGGCGGTCAGCGCGGCCATCAGGCCCAGGGCAACAAAAGGTATTGCAATTTTGCGAAAATGTATCAAGCGTATTCGCCTCCTTCGCCGGTATTTTGCGCTTAATGTGCATGGCTTATGCGAAATGGGCCGGAAGAAGAAAATGGGAATCACCCTGGCGCATGAAAAATGTGCCGGGGCGCTTTTTTATTTTGATATGAGGAAAACTGCCGGCTGCTGCAAGAAAACAGAAAAAATATTCAATTTATATACAGCATATGGATGCCCAGGGTGCGGCTTAAAGCCGGTTTTTAAGCCGCCGGACACCGGGCCGATGGCGCAAAGAAGCCTAAATTCCGGCGAATGGTTTTGGTGTAGGGGCAAGCGAGCCTTTAACAGATGCGCCTTTTTTTGACGTTGTTTTATGGGGCTATCGCAAACGATGGAGGCACTGTTGTCGGGCGCACCCGGCATGCATCGGCCGGATGCCGGCAAAAGGATACAATCGGGCCGGTTGACGGGCGGAAAAATGCAAAAAATGGGCGGTTTGCTTCTAAAAAGCGTGCAGCATGGCGCGCAACGTGGTATGATGAATATACGCTTGCAGCGGCCGGATGGGCCGCGTTATTTCGGAAACAAACATCTAAGGAGGATGGGTATGGACAAGGTTCGGTTTGGGATTATCGGCATCGGTACCATGGGTAGCCAGCATGCTACCAACCTGTTTAAGGGCAATGTGCCCGATGCCTGCCTGGGCGCCGTGGCGGATATTGATGTAAACCGCCTGGCCTGGGCTAAGGAAAGCTTTGGCGAGGGCGTCAGCCGTTTTGCCACCGCGGATGAGCTGATTGCCTCCGGCACGGTGGATGCGGTCATCATCGCCACGCCCCACTATTTCCATCCGCCTATCGCCATCAAGGCGTTTGAGGCGGGGCTTAACGTTAGTCCCGAAAAGCCGGCCGGCGTATATACCACGGCCGGGCGCGAAATGAACGAAGCTGCCAAGAAAAGCGGCAAGGTGTTCGGCATCATGTATTCCACCCGGCCCAACCCGTATTATGAGGCCATGCGCAAGGTGGTGCAGGATGGCACGCTGGGGGAGATCCGCCGCATCAACTGGATTATCACCAACTGGTACCGCCCGCAAAGCTACTACGATTCCGGCTCCTGGCGCGCCACATGGCAGGGCGAGGGCGGCGGCGTGCTGCTTAACCAGTGCCCGCACAACTTGGATCTGTGGCAGTGGGTAACCGGTATGATGCCCAAGCGCGTGCGCGGTTTCTGCTACTACGGCAAAATGCATAATATCGAGGTGGAGGATGACGTTACCGCCTATGTGGAATACGAAAACGGGGCGACGGGCGTCTTTGTTACCTCCACATCGGATACGCCGGGAACCAACCGCTTTGAAATTACCGGCGATATGGGCAAAATGGTCGGTGAGGACGGCAAGATTACCTTAACCCTCAACGAAATGAGCGAGCGCGAGTTTAACGCCACCTGGACGGGCGGCTTTGGGTCCCCCAAGCATACCACGCGCGAGGTAACCTACGAAGGCAAGCCGGGCGAGCATGTGGCCATCATGACCAACTTTACCCGTGCCATCCTGTATGGGGACGAGCTGATTGCCCCGGGGTACGAGGGCATCAAGGGCTTGACCATTTCCAACGCCATCCACCTGTCCTCCTGGTTGGATGATTGGGTGGAGCTGCCGTTGGATGAGGATTTGTTCTATAATATGCTGCAGGAACGCATCAAAAACTCCAAGTTCCAGAAAAAAACCAATGCCCAGATCCTGTGGGCGCCCGGCTCCTACGGCAACTAAGGGCGCGCCGGGGCCAAAGAGAAGGAGGCTTTGCCATGTACCCCAAGATTGCTGCCCAACTTTATACGGTGCGCAACCTATGCAAAACGCCGGAGAATACGCTGCATACATTCAAGCGCTTGCAGCAAATCGGCTTTGAAACCGTCCAGGTTTCGGCCATTTGCCCCATGCCGGCCCAGCAGCTGAAGGATATCTGCGATGAAACCGGCATGCATATCTGCGTTACCCACACCGCGTTTGACCGCATCCTGGAGGATACCGATGCCGTTATCGCCGATCACAAACTGTGGAACTGCCGTTACATCGGCCTGGGCTCCATGCCCGAGGAATTCCGGTGCGAGGGCGGGGTGGATGCCTTTTATAAAAAGGTGATCACCGCGGCGCGTAAAATCCGTGATGCCGGGCTGCTTTTCTGCTACCATAACCACCGGTTTGAGTTTGAACGCTTTGGCGGGCAGACCATGCTCGAGCGCATGGACGAATTGTTTGCCGCCGATGAGCTGGGCTTTATTCTGGATACCCACTGGATCCAGGCGGGCGGCGCCAGCCCGGCCAAGGTTATCGCCCAGTTTGCCCACCGCACGCCCATTGTGCACCTGAAGGATACGCAGATCGTATCCGATACGCGCCGTTATGCCGCCGTGGGCGAGGGAAACCTGGATTGGGACGCCATCTTTGCCGTGTGCAAGGAAACCGGCGTGGAATATTATCCCATCGAGCAGGATGATTGCTATGGGCGCGATCCTGTCGATTGCCTGAAGGCCAGTTTTGAATTTGCTGCAAAGGAGCTGTATTGATTCTATGAAGATGACGTTTCGTTGGTATGGCGAGGATGATCCGGTAACGCTGGAAAAACTGCGCCAGATCCCGGGCGCCACGGGCGTGGTATCGGCCATTTATGATGTGCCCGTTGGCCAGGCTTGGCCGCGCGAGCGCATTGCCGCTTTGAAAAAGACCATCGAGGATGCCGGGCTGGAGTTTGAGGTGGTCGAAAGCGTGCCCGTGCATGAGGATATCAAGCTGGGCCGCGGCAAGCGGGATGAGTATATCGCCAACTATCAGGAAAACATCCGCCGCCTGGGCGAAGTGGGCGTTAAGTGCATCTGCTACAACTTTATGCCGGTGTTTGACTGGACGCGCACCGATCTGGCCCATGTGCTGCCCGATGGTTCCAACGCCCTGATTTACGATCCGGAGCAGGTTAAAAAGATGAACCCGCTGTCGGGCGAGCTGTCCCTGCCCGGCTGGGATGCCTCCTATAAGAAAGAAGATCTGCAGGAGCTGTTTGACGCCTATTCCCATGTGGACGAGGAAAAGCTGTGGGAAAACTTTGCCTACTTTATTAAAGCCATCGTGCCCGTAGCCGAAAAGGCCGGCATCCGCATGGCCATCCATCCGGACGATCCGCCGTGGCCCATCTTTGGCCTGCCGCGCATTATCACCTGCGAAGCGGCACTGGATCGCGTGCTGTCCATCGTCGATTCGCCCTCCAACGGCCTGACGCTGTGCGTCGGTTCGCTGGGATGCGCGGATAAAAACGATATCGTCAAGCTGGCTAAAAAATATGCCGGGATGGACCGCGTGCCCTTTGTGCATGCGCGCAACGTGCTCAAAACGCCGGGCGGCTTCCAGGAAGCGGCGCATTATGCGGCCAAGGGTTCGCTGGATATGCCCGGTCTTATCAAGGCGTTGTATGATTGCGGCTTTACCGGCTACATCCGGCCCGACCATGGCCGCATGATCTGGGGCGAAACCGGTAAACCCGGCTATGGCCTGTATGACCGCGCGCTGGGCAGCCAGTACCTGCTGGGCCTGTGGGATGCGGTTGCTGCGATGGAGGGGAAATAAATGATTGCGGGAAAAGTCATCGCCATTACCGGCGGGGCGGGCGTGCTGTGCTCCGGCTTTGCGCGCGCGCTGGCGGTTGAGGGCGCCAAGGTAGCCATCCTGGACCGCGCGGTGGAACCGGCGAAAAAGCTGGCCGATGAAATTACGGCTGCCGGCGGCAAGGCCATCGGCGTGTATATCGATGTGCTGAATAAGGAGGCCATTAAAGCAGCGGCGGACGAGGTGCGCGCCGCCTTTGGCCCGGTGGATATGCTGATTAACGGCGCGGGCGGCAACCATCCGCGCGCCACGACGACGGGGGAAACCATGTCTCCGGAGGATGTGCTGGGCGAAGAAGGCAAGACCACCTTCTTTAGCCTGTCCAAGGAAGATATCGGCTTTGTGTTTGACCTGAACTTCCTGGGCACGGTGCTGCCCACGCAGGAGTTTGCCCGCGATATGGTTGGGCGCGAAGGCTGCTGCATTGTCAACGTTTCTTCCATGAATGCTTTCAGGCCGCTGACCAAGATCCCGGCTTACAGCGGTGCCAAGGCCGCCATTTCCAACTTTACGCAGTGGCTGGCCGTGCATATGGCGCCGGTGGGCGTGCGCGTCAACGCCATTGCCCCGGGCTTCTTTGTTACCCAGCAAAACGAAAAGCTGCTGCTAAACCCCGATGGCTCGCTGACGCCGCGCAGTGAAAAAATACTGGCAGCCACGCCGATGGGCCGCTTCGGCAAGCCGGAGGAGATCCTGGGTGCGTTGATGTGGCTGCTGGACGAGGAAAAGGCATCGTTTATCACGGGCGTTGTCGTGCCCATCGACGGCGGCTTTAGCGCCTATTCCGGCGTATAAGGGGGAGCGGCGTTATGGAACAAAAGATGATTTTAACCGGCTTTGCGGATGAGGCCGATACCTCCTTTGACGGCCAGCTGGCCGCGCTTAAGGACGAAGGCATCGGTTTTATCGAGATTCGCGGGGTGGATGGCAAAAATATCGCCAATTTAACCGATGCGGAGCTTGGCGATGTCAAGGAAAAACTGGCCCGCGCGGGCATCCGGGTATCGGCCATCGGCTCGCCCATCGGCAAGATCGAGATTACCCAAAGCCAGGCGGAAGATCTTGATAAGTGCAAGCGCGTTATCGATATTGCGCGCGAACTGGGAACCCCCTATGTGCGCATGTTCAGCTTCTTTTTGCCCCACGATCAGGATCCGGCGATTTACCAGGACGAGGTTATGGAGCGCCTGGAAAAATACCTGGCCCTGGCGCGGGGAAGCGGCGTCAAGCTGTGCCATGAAAACGAAGGGCATATCTATGGCGAAACGCCGGAGCGCTGCCTGGATATGATGAAAACCTTCGGCGGCGAGCTGCGCACGGTGCTGGATCCGGGCAACTTTATTCTGTGCGGCATCGATCCCATGCACGCATATGAACTGCTGAAGGATTATATCGAGTATCTGCACATCAAAGACGGCACGCCGCAGGACGGCCGTGTGGTGGTGCCCGGCGAAGGCAAGGCCCGCTTAAAGGAAGTGCTGGCCGCCCGTTTGCAGGCCAACAAACCCTGCTTTGTATCGTTGGAGCCGCATTTGATGGATTTTGTCGGCCTGTCCAGCCAGCATCAGGGAGGGAATGTGGATAAATTTTTGATGAATTCCTTCTCGTCCAACCGGGAGGCCTTCCATGTGGCCGCCCAGGCGCTAAAGGGGATATTGCATGACATCGGTGCCCAATGATGCTTTGCACGACACGTTAAAGGCGGGGGAGAAGAGAGCCATGAAGTTCTTTAAGGAGTTTAAGGAATTTGCGGTCAAGGGCAATGCCTTTGATATGGCAGTGGGCGTTATCATCGGCGGTGCTTTTACCAAAATCGTTAATTCCCTGGTTAACGATGTGTTTATGCCCGCCATCGGCCTGCTGACCGCCGGTGTGGATTTTAGCGATCTGCAGCTGGTGCTCAAAGAAGCGGTCATGGATGGGGAAACGGTAGTCACCCCGATGGTTTCGATTAATTATGGCTTGTTTATCCAGGCGATTATCAATTTCCTGATTGTGGCGCTGACGGTATTTTTGATGGTGAAAATCCTAAACGCCGGCCGCCGCAAGCGGGAAGCCAAGGCCGAGGCGCTGGCTGCCGAGCAGGCCCGCCTGGAGGCCGAAGCCGCCGCACAGCAGCCGCCTGTTCCCACGGAGTTGGATGTGCTGACGGAAATCCGCGATATGCTGGCCAAGCAGGGCGGCGCTGCCGGGCGGCAGGAATAAGGCTTTTCATGGATGCTGCCTTGCAGGGCGGCGCAGGGTATCCTATGCTAAAGGGGCGGCCGGTGGCTGCCCCTTTATTATGCTTATATAAAAATGGGAAATAGGGGCCTACAGGATGCGGGGCTATTTTAAATAGGATGATTTTGGTGGCGTATTTACAAATTATACCGATTCGGTTATAATAAATTATCCCCGGTGCGGGTTGCGGAGCGTGCTGCGCAGCCGGCCCGGCGGCAGAGCTTTTTATTTGGAGTGCGGGGGCAAGCCGCCGCGCTGCGGAAAAGATATCTGTTTGCCGCGCCGCTGCAATAGGCAGCGGCGTTTTTTATCCATACCCGGCCTTTGGGGCACGCTGCTTATAAGGGGGAATGCATATGCCGGCCCAAACGCGTATCGGCGTTGTCGCCATCGTTATTGAGGATCGCCATCAGGCGGCGCCGCAGGTCAACGCGGTGCTCAGCCGCCATGAGGGGTTGATTATTGGCCGCATGGGTATTCCTTACCGTGCGCGCGGCATTTCCGCCATCGCGGTGGTGGTGGAAGGCTCGCCCGATGCGGTCGGTGCGCTGACGGGGCAACTGGGGGGGATTGCGGGTGTCACGGTCAAAGCTGCCTTGACGCCGGCTACTTTTGAAGGAGGGGTTCTGCCATGAAAAAATTGTCTACCGCCAGGTGGGTAGCCTATACCGGGTTGCTGCTGGCCCTTGCACTCCTTTTCCAGGCCATCCGCCTGGTATTCCCCGGGGTTTCGACGTTGATCGTCGGTACGCTGGTCAATACGGTGCTGGTGGTGGCGGCCGCGGCCGTTGGCATCTGGAGCGGTTTGATTATCTCGGTGGCCACGCCCATCGTTGCTCTTTTACAGGGCCATCTGCCCCATGTGGGGATGATCCCGCTGGTAGCCGTGGGCAACCTGGTGCTGGTGGTGGTGGTGGCGCTGTGCCTCAAGCCGGAAAAAGTCAATCCCTGGCTGAAGGCTGTCATGGCGATTGTGGCCGGTGCGGTCTTAAAGTTTGGCGCGCTGTACCTCATGGTGGTCAAGTGGGCGGTGCCGACGTTTTTAACCACCGCGCTGGGCGATAAGAAGGCTGCCGTTATCGGCGGCATGTTTGCCATGCCTCAGCTGTATACCGCATTGATGGGCGGCGTGTTGGGCTTTGCGGTGCTGGCCGCTATCCGGCCCATTTTGAAAAAGGGCATTCAGGGCTAAACGGGTTTGCGCGGGTAACGGCATCAGGGAAATTGGCCCAATAGGGCCATTGTGATGAAGAAAACGGGGTGGCGCCGCTTATCGGGCGCTGCCCCGTTTTATGCTGCACAGGGCGGCGGGCGGCCGACGGATTGGCCGGCGTTATCCGCGGGATAGCGGAACATACCCTGTTCAACCCCGGCTGCGGCGCTGTTTAGCCCTTTGTGCGGATCGGCCGCCTGGGTGGATTTACGCCATCCGGCCTTGCGTGTTATAATAACCAGAAACACGGATGTGTTTGCCACAGGAGGGTGGATCACCATGCAAAAACCATATAAAACCTTGGAAGGATTGATGGATAACCTGGGCATCGCCAAATGGCCGGCAAGCTGGGAAACCTATTTTGATGCCGCCATGGCCACAGCCCCGCAGGGGGATATTCCCTGGCTGCAGGATGATTATCCCGATCGCGTACTGCACCTGTATGGGCTGGATATTGACCGCTTTGAAAAGGGCTACCGCGCCTGCCTGCCCGCCATCCGCAAGGATGCGGCGCTGGTACAGTTTTGCTGGCTGATTTATTACGTCGGCGTGCTGGCGGAGGGCCTTTCCGTTAACACGGTGTGGGGCTGGCCCAACCCGAAGGCCATTCCGGAGCGCACGGGCAACTGGTTTTTGCCCGCCGCCGTGCTGCTGGGCGCGCACGATACCATGTGGAAGCGTGTTCAGGCCCGCGGAATCGAGGAGTTCTGCCGTCAGGATTATATCGCCAGCATCTTTTACAGCGCCACCAAGGATATCGACCATAACGAGGTGGACGGCCTGCTTTTAAATGCCCTGGCTTGGGGGCTGATGTATACCCGTGCGCAGATCGTGCGGCTGGGGCGGCTCCAGTTTGAGTGCGATATATATAGCGATAACCGGTATGGCTACCGCAATAAAAAGGATGGCGGCCTGGTGGTATTCTTTGGCAATGGCGAAAAGATCCGCCCCGATGGCTTCCCCGTGGGCACCCTGGACGATATGAGCGAGGAAGGGGCCACCCTTACCACCCTTTATGCGCAGGATGGCTATATCACCGGTTATACCACCACGCCCAAGGGCAAGTGGATCGACCATCCCATTTCGCTGCCGCTGTCGGATTGGGAGCTTGTCTTTAAACCCGGAGATACGCGCATGGCCATGCACATCCCGGCCGACGGCACGCGTATGACAAACGAAGCCGTGGAGCAATCCTGGGCGATGGCGGTGGATTTCTTCAAAAAATATTATCCGGAGGTTCATCCCACGGTGTTTACCGGGCATAGCTGGGTGCTCAGCCAGGATCTTGATGCCTTCTTATCGCCAACCAGCAACCTGCGCCTGTTCCAGCGCCATTTTTACATGTACCCCGTGGTGGGTTCGTTCGGCAACTTCCAGCGCTTTTTGTTTGATAACCCGGCGAGCTACACGGTGGAGCAGCTGCGGGAGGATACCTCGCTGCAGCGCAACGTCAAAGCGCATGTGCTGGCGGGCGGAAAAATGCGCACCGGCGCCGGGCTGATTGTGTATGACGATCTGCTTTGCGGCATGGATTACTATAATGACCGCGGTATTTTCAGCAATGCCCAGCTCAAGGAATAAAAGGCATTGGAAATGCGCCGGGCCGCCGTTTTATGACGGTGGCCCGATTTTTTATATTTCCTTGCTATAATGGGTTCGGCAAGAGGGCGGGATAACCTGGGCTTTTGCAGTTGGGATGAAAATAGTATCAGATACGGAAACGGCGGGGATGGCATGATGAAGATAGTTGTCATACACGGACAAAATCACAAGGGCAGCACATGGCATGTGGCCGATATGTTATTGCAGGATATGACCTGCGAAAAGGAAGTAAAAGAATTCTTTTTGCCAAGGGATTTAAAGCATTTTTGCATGGGATGCTACAGTTGCCTTGAAGGCAGGGAAAAGTGCCCCTTTTGGGAAGATAAGCAGCCAATTGATGAGGCAATAAAAGCGGCCGATCTTGTTATTTTGACAACGCCCAATTATTGCATGATGCCAAGCGCGCCGATGAAAGCATTCCTTGATCTGTTTTTTACCAATTGGCTTTCGCATAAGCCGCATGAGGAAATGTTTAAAAAACGTGCTGTTGTCATTTCAACAACAGCAGGGACGGGTGCGGGTAAGGCAAATAAGTTGGTGGCGGATAATTTAACCAACTGGGGAATCCCCCAAGTTATAAGGTATGGTATTTCTGTAAATGCCATGAACTGGCATGGGGTGCCTGATAAAAAGAAAAATAAAATCAAAAAAGATATGAAGCGGCTGGCTTCTAAACTGTCCAGGCAAAAGAAAGTGAAAGTGGGTATTAAAACCCGTATCCTTTTTTGGTTTTTCGGTGGAATGCAAAAGGCAAACTGGGGTGCATCACCGGCGGAGAAAGAATATTGGGCAAGCAGGGGATGGCTTCATGGGGTTAAACCCTGGAAATAAACAAAGCCCGCCCGTTGGATTTACATGTAACCGCGGCTGGCGGTATGGAATAACGCATCAAACCGTATGGGGCTGCGGCGGCATACCGCTGCGGCTCTGGCAAAAGAACATGGATAGAACTTAAAGTCAGCATCGCTGCTTCGGTGCAAGGTAGCCATCGCCCTTTGTGCCGGTAAAGCGGCTATCCCCGTGGATGTTCCGCCAGCCTTCGGGCTTGACCAACCGTTCGCCGCTGGAAAGCCTGAAATGGGGGCATAAAAAACCCTCCGTATGGATGATAACCATATGGAGGGTTTGCTGTTTTATAGCCACCTTGCGCTGCCGGGCTGCTTTTATGTGCGGCGCGCTTGCACCCTTTAAAAAAGGCCGTTCGGGTGGCTTTTATCTGCAAAGCAGCGCTCCTGCGAAACGTGCCTTGCAGCCTGCCATCGCCTGGCGCGAGGGAAGTTGGCGCTTTTAGCTTGATTTGGATTCCCCTTTTTGGGGGACGTGTTCTGGCGGGCGGTTTTCTTTTTGCCGGTTTTGCAGCTTTTCTATTTCGTCTATTAAATGAACCATGCTTTGGTAATGGCTTTGCGCCTCGGCGGCCAGGCGCATCAGTTTCATGTCCTCCGATTCCGGATAGCACTGGCTGGTTACGCGGAAAAAACGGGCGCAGCGGTCATAGTAAAGCGGATAGGGGGATACCGTGGCGCACCCGCAGGCAAAGCGTTTTAAGGTGATCAGCGCATTGAGCGCTTCTACCGTCTGCACCACGCGGGAGCGGCGGAAATCGTCATGCTCGTCGCACATCAAAGGGGCTGCGTTGATCAGCAGACGGGACAGCTGCGCCAGGTAGCGACAGTTGCATGCTTCGGCCATATCGGTTGCCTCCTGTATTGAATGGGTTTATGCCCAGCATACAATGCCAAAACGAGTGAAAGGGGACGGTGCTATGGACGATCAGGTGCATGATAACCATGAACCCAAACCGCAGAATACGGGGCATGCCGGCGCTTCGCCGGGCGCAGGGCAGCAATCGGGCGGGGGCGGCATCAATCCCATGCTGCTGCAGGCGCTTCTGGCCGCCCAGGGCGGGGGGCAGCAGGGGAGCGGAATCAACCCCATGCTGCTGCAGGCGCTTATGGGCCAACAGGGCGGAATGCCAGCCGCGTGGCCGCAAGGTATGATGGGGGGCATGAACGGCGGGTATAACCCGATGGGGGCCATGGGCGGCATGGGGGGCGGCATGCCCAACCTGACGCCCGAGATGATGCAAAACCTGTCGCGCCTGGCGGCCAGCCTGCAAAACCGCTCCCAGGAGGAATGGATGGCGGAATTGAACCGGGCAGCGGGCGAGCAGCGCGCCGCGGGCACATTGGATGCGGCCCGGGTCCGCCGGGAGATGGAGCAGCTGCTGCCCATGCTGGATCCGGCCGGCGCACAAAAAATGCGCGAGATTATGCAGCGCCTTGGCCTGTAAGGGCAAGCGGAGCCCCTCGGTTTACCGGGGGGCTTGTTTATCCGCGCGCCATAAAACCGATAAAGCACGCTGGCATTGCGCCCTTGTGGTAAAACCGCCCGGGCTCAGGCGCAGGGTGCCCGTTTGGGCCAGGCCCAGGTGTTCGTGGATGAGGGGGGCGCAATGCAGCCCTGCCCGTGCGCAGATGCCCGCATCGTTTAAGGCCTGCGATAGCTGCTGCGGGGTCAGCTTGCGGTGGCAAACGCAGATGACGGGCACTTCCGGCTGTGCCAGGACGGAAAAGCCCGGTATGTTTGGGATACCCTCTGCCAGATCCCGCGCCCGGTGCATGCTATTTTGCGACAGCATGCGCTGGTTTTTATCCACAAACGCCAGGGCCTCCCCCAGCCCCAGGATGCCGGGCAGGTTGGGCGTGCCCGCTTCCAGCGCTTCCGGAAGATCGGTCGGGGGATATAGATCCAACGAGTTGGCGCCCGTGCCGCCGCGGATGACGGCTTCCAACGGCACGCCTGGCGCGGTATACAGCCCGCCGATGCCCATGGGGCCCATTAATCCCTTGTGCCCCGGGAAAGCGACAAGGTCAAAGGGCTGCCCGGCCAGGCGATAGCGGATATGCCCTGCGCTTTGGGCGGCATCCAGCAAAAACCAGATGCCCCGCGCACGGCAGCGGCGGGCGATTTCCTCCACCGGCTGCACGGTGCCCACCACATTGGAAGCGTGCGCCATGGCCACCAGGCGGGTATTGGGGCGAAAAGCCCGGGATACCATATCCGGCGTGATGTGCTGCGTGGCATCCGGCCGCAGGATGGTTACCTGGATTTTGCCCTGCCGGCGCAGGTATTCCAGCGGACGCAGGATACTGTTGTGCTCCAACGCGGTGGTGATGACATGGCTGCCGGCCAGCGGCAGGCCCAGGATGGCGATATTGAGTGCGGCGGTACAGCCCGGCGTCAGGATAAGGGTATTGGGATCGTCCCCGCCGAAAAAGGCGCAGGCCTGTTCGCGCACGGCAAACAGGGCGCGGTCGGCTGCCAGGGCGGCGCGGTGCCCGCCGCGGCCCGGGTTGCCATAGCCGGCCATGCAGGCACGGGCCATGGCACGCCCTACGCCGGGGGCTTTGGGGAAGGCGGTGGCGGCGTTATCCAGATAGATCATAGGGGGTCCCTCCTTGGTATTTCCTCATACAAATAGTCTATGGATAACCCCAGCGATGGGTGTATCCGCTAAAGGAGGGTTCCCACATGCCAAAAGATTATTTGGCGGTATTCCGTTCGCGCCAGCATGCCATCCGTGCGGAAAGCCTGCTCCAGCACGCAGGCATTGGCGCCCATGTCATCCAGACGCCCCCCGAAACCGGATTGCCGTGCGATCTGGCCGTTATATATCCGGCTGACCGCACCGGGCAGGCCATGCAGATTTTTCGCGCCCAGGGCATGGCCCAGGGCATCAGCGGCGTGTTTTACTACGATGCACAGGGCGGTATCCATGGCGTATAGGGGCGGCGCCGATAGGGGCAGCGGGGGCAGGGGCTTCCCGCTGCCCTTTTTAGCTATCCTTACGGGAACAACGGGCCCAAAAAACGGCCAGAGCCGGCAGCATGGCGGCATGATGGCATGCGGATGGGGCGGATGGTAAAAAGGTGGGGGGAAGCTTACTGCCGGCCCATGCGTGCGGGCAAAACCGGGGCACCCGGCTTTTCGCGCATGCCATAAGATGTGTTATAATATCGTAGGAAGCGCATGTTTGTATGGTGCTTAAAAGCCCGTTTGGGAAAAAGTTTCTTTGCCGGCTGGATGGGCCGAGAAAGCGTCAAATGCGGGAAAGGGGTGGCTTTATGCAAGCCCAGTGGCAACAGGAGGCTCTCAAGCGCCTGGCTGCGCTGTATCCGGATGCCAAGCCGGAGCTTGAATTTGTATCGCCGTATCAATGCATGGTATCCACGGTGCTGGCTGCCCAGTGTACGGATAAACAGGTAAATAAAATCACCCCGGCGCTGTTTGCCAAATATCCCACCCCGGCGGATATGGCCGCCGCCACGGTGGAGGAACTTATTCCCTACGTCAAAAGCTGCGGGGTATACCGCCTTAAGGCGGAGCATCTGGTGGCAGCCTGCCGGCGCATTATGGAAGTTTACGGCGGCCAGGTGCCCGGCAATCTGGAGGATTTGCAAACCCTGCCCGGCGTCGGCCGCAAAACCGCCAATGTGGTATATGCCAATGCCTTTGGGGGAGATGCCATCGCGGTGGATACCCATGTGTTTCGCGTGTCCAACCGCATTGGCCTGGCGCATGCCAAGGATGTGCTTAAAACCGAACAACAGCTGATGGAGGTTATCCCCAAAGCCGATTGGTCGGCCGCGCATCATTGGATTTTGCTGCACGGCAGGCGCGTGTGCCGTGCCCAGCGCCCCAGCTGCCAGGCATGTGTGCTTTATGATATCTGCGATTATGCCCTGGCCCAGCGCCAGCAGGATGATGCCGCCTTGTGATGGGCGGGTATGCTATAATATACAAAACCTTGCGGCATGGCAATCGTGCCGGCATGGTAAGGGCATCGGGCATGTTGCAGCCGTGCCGGCAGCCCGGTGAAAGAGGATCCTAATATAAGGGCTTTGGTAATGCGCAAAGCAGGAAAGGGATAAACGTGTTTGTAGATCGCGTTCAGATCGAAATTAAAGCAGGGGATGGCGGCGCGGGCGGGCTGTCCTTCAGGCGGGAAAAATATGTCGCACGCGGCGGCCCCGATGGCGGGGATGGCGGCCGCGGGGGCGATGTCATCTTTGAGGCCGATGAAAGCCTGCGCACGCTGATGGATTTCCATTACCGCCGTAAATACGCGGCCCAGAACGGCCAGCCGGGCAGCAAGAACAACCGCTATGGCGCGGATGGGCAGGATTGCATCATCCGTGTGCCGCCGGGTACGCTGGTTAAAACATTGGATGGCCAGGTGGTGGCCGATCTGATGACCCATGGCCAGCGCACCCTTGTGTTAAAAGGCGGGCAGGGGGGCTATGGAAACGCCCACTTTGCAACGCCCACGCGGCGTACCCCGGCCTTTGCCAAGCCGGGCGGCAAGTGCCAGCCCTTTACCGTTGTGTTGGAGCTTAAAACCCTGGCCGATGTCGGCTTGGTCGGCTTTCCCAATGCGGGCAAATCCACCTTTCTGGCTGCCGCTACCCGCGCCAACCCCAAAATAGCGGGCTATCCGTTTACCACGCTGCATCCCAACCTGGGCATGGCGGATATCGGCGGTTTTTCCTTTGCCCTGGCCGATATTCCCGGTTTGATTGAGGGCGCAAGCCAGGGCGTGGGCCTGGGGCATGACTTCCTGCGCCATGTCGAGCGCACGCGCCTGCTTTTGCATATCGTCGATGTGGCGGGGCAGGATGGGCGCGATCCCATTGAGGATTTTGATACCATCAACCGGGAGTTGGCGCAATACAGCCAGGAACTGGCCCAGCGCGAGCAGCTGGTGGTGGCCAACAAAACCGATCTGCCCGATGGCCAGGCGTACCTGGAACTGTTTGTCGAGGAAATGCAAAAGCGCGGGATTGCGGTATATCCCATTTCGGCCGCAACGGGCGAGGGCGTGCGGCGCGTGCTGGAGGTATGCGCCGAAAAGTTATCCAAAATGCCGCCGCAACAGCCTATCCGCGCGGAAACCACCCTGATCGAGCAAGAAGGCGCCCCGTACGAAATTTTCACAAGCGAGGAAGATGGGGTTGTCTGCGTCGAGGGGCCGATGATCGACCGGCTGGTGTCCTCCGTCAATATGGAGGATTTCGATTCGTTTAATTATTTCCAACGTGTGCTGCGCGATAAGGGCATCATTCAGGCCCTGAGGGATTATGGCGTGGCCGATGGGGATACCGTAGAGGTAGGGGGAATTGCCTTTGACTTTATCGAATGATGTGCTGACCAGCAGCCAACGGGCCAAGCTGCGCGCCATGGCGCAGACCATACAGCCCATCTTTCAGCTGGGAAAGGGCGGCATTACGCCGGCTTTTATCGCCCAGGTGGATCAGGCCCTGACGGCGCGGGAAATCGTTAAAATTACCGTGCTTAAAACCGCGGATATGTCCGCGGCGCAGGCGCTTGAGGCCCTGTGCCAGGCGACGGGCGCCAGCCCCGTGCAATCCATCGGCTTTAAATGCACGCTGTACCGCCCCAATCCGGAGCAGCCTGTTATCGAGCTTTAAAGGGGGCCGTGCCATGCCAGCGCCACGCATCCTGATTGTAGGCAGCGCCAATATGGATCTGCTTTTGCAGATTCCCCGGGTTCCCGGGCCGGGCGAAAGCGCATTGGGCACAGGCGTTTGCCGTGCGCCGGGCGGAAAAGGCGCCAATGCGGCGGCTGCTTGCGCCCGCATGGGGGCGCAGGCTGTCTTTGCCGGCAAGGTGGGGTGCGATGGCGAGGGGGATGCCCTGCTGCAATCCCTCCGGGGCCTTGGCGTGGATACCGGCCATGTGCTGCGCGCCCAGGGGGAGGCTACCGGCCTGGCCGTCATCCCGGTGGAGGCCGATGGGCAAAACCGCATTTTGGTATTCCCGGGTGCCAACGCCACCTTGGGTTGTGCGGATATCGCAGGCGCGCTGGAGGATGGCCCCTATGACGCGGTGGTCATGCAGCTGGAAATCCCGCTGGAAACCGTCCGGCATGTGCTGACCTGGGCCAGGGAAAAGGGCGTTTTGTCCCTGCTGGATGCCGGGCCCGCCATGAGGCTGGATGTAGGCAGCCTGGGGCCGATCGACGTGCTGTCGCCCAACGAAAGCGAAACCCAGGCGCTTTGCGGCATTTGGCCGGGCGATGAGGAGGCGGCGCGCCGGGCGGCGCAGGCGCTGATGGCAGGCGGCAACGTCGGCGCGGTGCTGCTTAAACTGGGGGAGCGCGGGGCGTATCTGTATCGGGAAGGGCATGGGCATATGATTGCACCCTTCCGGGTGGATGCGGTGGACCCCACGGCTGCGGGCGATGCTTTTGGCGCCGCATTTGTTTGCGCCAAGGTATCCGGGAAAAACTGGGATGAAGCCGTGCGCATCGGCAACGCCGCGGGCGCGCTGACGGCTACCCGCCACGGCGCCCAGCCTGCCCTGCCCACCGCCGCGCAGGTTTATGCCTTGGCTGCGCGCTGACGGCGCAGGGTGATAAACAGGCCGATGGCGATGGCGGCTGCCCCGCACAATAGCCACATGGCCGTCATGCGGCAAAAGGGGGCGCACCCCAGCAAAAGGGCGCCGCACAGGTATAGCTGCCTTGCGCTGGCCGCGGCTCGGCTGCGGGTGGGCTTTGGCTCTCCATCCAGGGTGGCCACCACGGTGCGCAGCGGGCTAGGCAACACTTGCAGCTGGGCTGCTGCAGCGGAAAGCGCCGGCCCATCCACCAGGTGGATGCGGCGAAGGTGCGCGGCCGTGCACACCGCGGCATCAAAGCCGGCCGCTGTAATGAGCAGCTGGCAGCGGCTGAGTGGGGCGTCCACGCCGGTTACGGCCTCGCCCGGCAGGGCGGGGATAAAGGCGGCCTCCAGCGTGCAGCCCTGGTGCACCACGCGCCAGGGGCCAAGGGGATGGTAGCCCATCGCCTCCAGCAAGGGAGAAAGCGCAGCCCAGCGGCCATCCTCGCCACGGAGGCACAGGCCGGTCAGGAAAAAATGGCGGGAAGCTTCTTCCAGCCGTTTGTTTTCCCCAATGGTGCGCATGTAGGCGCCCTTGAGCGCAAAATAGGCCAAAACCAGCAGCAAGGGCACGATCCTGAGGGCGCGGCTAAGGGCGGGGTTGTAGCCAAACCACCAGCAAGCGGCCTGGCCCAAGCCATAGGCGGCCAACAGTGCCATGGCGCGGTCGAATATAAAAGCGGATAGGGTTCGCCCGCCGCGTATGTGCAGGGCGCGCTGTTTGAGGTAGCGGCCGCGCAGCTCCGGGGGAAGGGTACTGGGAAGCATCATCATCACCCGCGTATAGTGTAACCCCGATTGCATTTTTAAAACCTTGGGAGGGATCATTGTGGCGGAGGGCTGGCAGGGCCTTCATCGCATCGGCTTGTTGGGCGGCACCTTTAACCCGGTGCACCTGGGGCATACGGCGCTGGCACGCGCCGCGCTGGAGGGGCTGGGGCTGGAGGGCGTTGTGCTGATGCCAACCGGCGATCCCCCCCATAAACGCCACGGGCTGGCCCCGGCTGCCTGCCGCCTGGAAATGGTGCGCCTGGCCTGCCGGGAGCAAAGCGGCTTATACCCCAGCGCCATGGAGGTGGAACGCCCCGGTACCACCTTTACCGTGGATACGCTGCGCCAGATCAAATCGGCCAGCCCCAAGCTGGAGGTTTGCTTTCTGATCGGCGGCGATACGGTGTGGGAGCTGCCTACCTGGTGGCGCTTTGACGAAATTGCCACCCTGACGCGCTTTGCGGCGGCGGTGCGCCCGGGTGCGGGTTCACTGGAGGAGCTTTGCCGGGAAGCAGAGCGCCTGCACGGGCGTTATGGGGCGGATATTTCCTTTCTGCCCTTTATAGGGCCGGATATTTCCTCCACCGCCATCCGGCAGGCCGCTGCCGGGGGTGGCGATTTGGCCCCCCTTGTGGGCAAAAAAGTGGCATCTTATATCCGGCAACACGGTTTATACAGGGAGTGATCTTGCATGAAGCGCTCGGAATGGGTTGAATACATCCGCACTACACAGCCGCAGCGGCTGCGGCATTGCCTGGGGGCGGAAAGCTATGCGGTGGCGCTGGCCAAGCAGTACGGGGTGGATCCCGTCCGCGCGGCGGTGGCCGGCCTGCTGCACGATTGCGCCAAGCCCATGCCGCTGGAGCAGCAGCGTGCCTTGGCCGCCAAATGGCAGGGCATCGATTTGGAGGATTGGCCCCAGCTGGTGCATGCCCATGCCGGGGCGGTCTTTGCCAGGGAGCATTTTGGCATTACCGATGGGCCGGTGCTGTCGGCCATTGCCATGCATGCCCCCGCACAGCCGGGCTGGGATAAGCTGGGCTGCATCATTTATCTGGCCGATAAGCTGGAACCCACCCGCAGCTTTCGCGGAATCGATCGCTTGAGGGAAGCCGTCAAAGCCGATTTGTTAAACGGGCTGCGCTTGACCATTGCCGATGAAACAGCGGCCATCATGCGTTATGGTTACCCGGTACATCCTATGATTATTGCCGCCTGGAATCAGTATGCGGCAAAACGCGCTTCCACCGATCAGGAAGCCTAACCCCATTAAAGGAGGAACCCTATGCTTTCGTCCAAGGATATTGCCCTTAGCGCTGCCCGCGCCCTTCAGGAAAAGCAGGCATTGGATATCGTGGTGCTAAAAGTTGATCATCTGACGGTTATGGCCGATTATCTGGTCATTGCCTCCGCGCGCAGCATGCCCCAGCTGGAGGCTGTTTGCCAGGCCGTGGAAGATGAATTGGCGCAGCAAGGGGAAGTGGTTGAGCGGGTAACGGGCACACGGGAATCGGGCTGGCGTATCCTGGATTACCGGTGCGTGCTGGTGCATGCCTTTTTGCGGGAGGACCGCACCTATTACGATCTGGAGCGCCTGTGGTTTGATGGCGCCAACCGCGTGGACCTGCCTGGGGAAGGCAGCCCCGTGCAGCAGGGCTGAACCCAAACGCCGCCTCTGGGGCGCATTGCCGCTGCTGGATGCCTTTGGTAAATGCAGCATGGCAGGCGATGCTTTTTGAGGCGGATTGGGAATCCTCCATGTTTTGCCATCCCTTTGCTTTAAGGGGCAAGGCCTGCAGGCTTCCATGGGGGAAAGTTTTTTAACGCATCTATAAAAAAGCGGGATTGGTGCAGCCAATCCCGCTTTTGCCGTATTGTTGGGCCACTTGGTAAAGCCATGGC
Organism: bacterium; assembly: GCA_029006015.1. GTDB lineage: Bacteria > Bacillota > Clostridia > Christensenellales > SUG1161 > SUG1161. Next base: position 16,944 of record JAQXFY010000003.1, on the reverse strand, counting down.
CGCAGCCGGGCCGGGCCCTTTTTATCCGGCATAAACCATCAATTAAGCGTGGGTGCATGGGCCTGGATGTAGCTGATCATATCGTCAAAGCCCATCTGGGTATAGCCCACCGTCAACCCGTTGGGATCGGTAATGGGCTTGCTGATAAAGCTGCCTGCCATGCGGGTGTTGTAACCATCATCCGTGGCTGCAAAGCCGGAGCCGCTGCCAAAGAAAACCGCGCAGCTTGAGGTGGTATGGCCGGGCCGGTCATCGCCCTGAACAATCAGCAGAATATCGCTTTTGCCATCGCCATTGGCATCGGTAACGCGGTAGGTAACATCATAGATGGAAAGCAGCGCCGTGGCCAGGGCCTTGGCCGTCAGCTCCAGCTTGATGTTGCCGGCGGCATCGGCCAGAAACAATCGGATGCACACGCCGTCGATGCTGCCATCGGCAGGTACCGTCAGCGGGGTGATATGCACCGCGCCCATTTGCGTTAGGGTAACGGATTGGGGATAGCCCTCCATTACGCCGGCATCGCCGGTACCGTAGCTTTGCAGCACCTGTTTGATGGTTTTGCCCGTGGCGGGTGCGGTGGGCGTTGCGGCGGGATCGATAAATGTAATGTATTGTGCCGCGCAATAGCCTACCTTGCCGCTGTCGGTCTTAATCTTATGCCAGCCCGCGGGTGTGTTGGATTCCAGCACGGTCACCATTGTGCCTGCAGCCAGGCGCGCCAATATTTCGGCCGTGGTATCGGCCCCCGCACGCAGGTTGAGGGTGGAACCCACCGCCACGGTTACCTTGGCCGGCCGCGGGCTTTGCTCCGGCCCGGCGGGGGTGGGGGTGGCAGTAGGTGTAGGCGTGATTTCGGGCGTTGCCTGCGCATCGGGCGTGGGCGTAGCCGCGTTATCGGGGGTGGCCCCGGTGCCAGGGGTGAAATCCGGCGTCGCAATGGGCGTGGATTGGGGTGGCGGCGTGGCGCCGGCATCGGGTGTTGGGCTTGACGCGGGCTTGCCGCAGGCGGTTAGCAGCATGGCCAATACAACGGATAAAACCAGCGTTGCGCGTAGATGTTTCATGGCAATCTCCCTTCCGGGTCAATCATTCAGGCGGTAGACCGTTTGCCGCCCCGTTACATCGGCCACCAGCACATCGGGCGCCACCGGGCTGCCGCGCATTTGCAGCGTCAGCATCAGATCGGGCGTATGCCGGGTGCGGATGGCGTAATCATAGGCGGTGAATACCCCATTTTCCAACCGGCCGATCGCCCAGTAGGCTACCATGGGCAGATCGGGCAGCAGGCTGATGGTGCGCGGCGGGGGAACATTGGGGGCATCGGGCAGCACATAATCATCCAGGGTTACCGTCCAGATATCGCCCTTGGCATGTACGGCATCGGCCTTGATGCAGGCGCCCTCCCGGCACAGCGGCGCGCCATCCTCCTGACGGTACCGGCCGGCCATCACACATTGGACGTCGGATGCCAAAAGGCGGTTTCGCACCACCTGCAGGGACATCGGGCTTCGATCGATGGCCAGGAATTTGCGCCCCAGCTTATGGGCTGTCGTGGCTGCCGTGCCGGAGCCGGCAAACAGATCGCATACCAGATCGCCCGGCCGGGTGGAAGAGCGAATCATACGCGATAAAAGGGCTTCGGGCTTTTGGGTATCATATCCCGTGCGTTCCGGATCTTTTTGCTGCAGGTTGGCAATATCCTCCCACACATCATCCAGATACATCAGCTCGTCCGCATAATAGCGGTAAACCTTGCCCGCCGTGCGGATGGAAAAATAGACGCGGCCGTTTTCATCGACATCCCGGCGCATGTGGTTGCGCCTGTCCATGCCGCGCGGCACGCCGGCCCCTTCGGGGTTAAAATAATGGCGGCGCGTTTTGCGGTAGAAAAGGATGTTATCGTGCTTGCGCGCATAATGGGTGCGGCTGCGCCCGCCGGTATTATAATGCCAGATGATTTCGTTCAGGAAATTATCCGCGCCAAAGATTTCATCCAGCAGCAGGCGCACCCGTGCGCACATGCGCCAATCCACATGCACATAGATGCAGCCCTGGTCCGATAAAAGCTGGCGCGCAGCCTCCAACGCGGGGCGCAGAAAGGCCAGATAAGCCTCGGCACTGTCCCATTTATCCTGATACAGCGGATAGGAAAATTGAAATTCCCTGGCGCCATTCCAGCCATCCGCACCGACGCGCTGGCGGAATTGGAAAGACTGCCCCGTTCCATAAGGGGGGTCTAGGTACACCATCTGCACACGCCCTTCATATAGCGCCATCAGGCTGTCGGGTACCCCACAGGACAGGTCGGCCAGGCAAAACAGCCCGTCCCACGCGCCCGGCGCGGTGGTATCCATTGTGCAGGGAATCCTCTCCCACATCGGGGAAGCCTCCTTTGTAGATAAAATGATATCAGGCCTTGGGCGGCAGGGCCTCGGGCCGGGTGCAGGGGGTAATGGCCACCTCGCGCCCTTCGCGCGCGGCGGTATGGATGGCGTGCATAACCTCCAGCACATGGCCGGTCAGCTGGCCGTCGTTTCTGGCCAGGCGGCCCTCCCGCGCGGCGATGGCCATCTCGCGCACACCAAGGCCGCGGCTGTTTTGGCTGTATTCGTGCGTCAGCGGCATGGCCTGCCAATCGCCCGTGCCTACTTTAAGCAGCGGCTCCCCATCAAAGTTGTTGGGATCGGGCACGCGAAGGGTGCCCAGCGTGCCGTAAATTTCGATGTTGGGCAGGTGCGCGCCCCATACGTCAAACGAAGTGATCAGCGTGGCCAGGGCGCCGTTTTCAAATTGCAGCAGGCCCTGGACATGCGTGGGAACCTCCACATCGATGATCTGGCCCGATTTGGGCTGGGAGGTGATGGTGCGCGTGGGGAAGGTGATGCGCGTCATGCCGGAAACCTTTTTGACAGGGCCGATCAGGCTGCACAGCGCCGTGATGTAATAGGGCCCCATATCAAACATCGGGCCGCCGCCGATTTTGTAATAAAATTCCGGATCCGGGTGCCAGCTTTCATGGCCGTGGCAGGTCATCGCCGCGGTGGCAGCGATGGGTGTGCCGATCAGGCCGTCATCGATGATCTTGCGGCAGGTTTGCAGACCGGCGCCCAGGAAGGTATCCGGCGCGCCGCCCAGCATCAGGCCTTTTTGCTGCGCCAGCTTTTGCAGGGCGCGGCCCTGCTCAAGCTCCACGGATAAGGGCTTTTCCACATAGACGTGTTTGCCGTTTTCAAGCGCCAGGCGGCAGACCTCGTAGTGGGATTGCGGGTTGGTTAAGTTGACAACCAGCTCGATTTCCGGATCGGAAAAAAGCTCGTCATTGGTCATTTGCTTAAAGCCAAATTCCCGGGCACGGTTGGCCGAGCGTTCGGCAATCAGATCCGATCCGCCCTTAACGGTCAGCCAGGGGGAGAAAACCGTCGTCATATTTTTAAGATAAATGGCCGATATGTTGCCGCAGCCGACAACGCCAACTACCATAGGTTTCATGTGTTTACCCCCTTACAGCTGACGGGCGGCCCACAGGCTGCCCCGGCGAAGCAATTCCCGCGCATTGGGGTTATCAAAGGAAGTAACCTGATGGCCCAGCGAGCAATAGAAAATGCGCCCCTTGCCCCAGCGGCGCGTCCAGGCTACCGGCATATCGACCGGGCCGTTGGCGGCGTGCGGGCCATCGAAGGTGGGAAAGCGCGTGGTGGCCAGCACATGGTTGACGGGATCGCAATGCAGGTAATATTGCTCCGTGGTTACCTCAAAATCCTCCAGCCCCTCGATGATGGGCGAATCGCCGGCTTTTAAAAATTCCACGCGGTAGGTTTGGGTATCGTTTCCGGGGTGCGCCACCCAGTTGGCACCGGTCATAAACTGCCAGTCCACATCGTTGCGGAAGGCATCGCACATGCCGCCGTGGCAGCCGGACAATCCAACGCCGGAGATGACGGCATCGCTGATGTTTTTGCGCAGCTGGGGTTCAATGGTGCCCATCGTCCAGATCGGCACGATGACATCCAGCGCCTTTAACGCCTGCGCATCGGCAAAGGAATCCTGCGTATCGGAAACCGTTACATCAAACCCGATTTCCTCAAAAAAACTGGCGTAAAGCGCAGCAACGCGCACCGGATCGTGCCCGGGCCATCCGCCCTGTACAATTAAGGCCTTTCCCATTGCTTTTCCCTCCTGCTTTTACATGATGTGGGTGGGGTATGCACGCTTGCCCCTTTCGGATAACCGCCCTCCGGCAGCTTTTCCATTGGCTGCTGCCATTGTACGTTATTTTGGGCTTTTCTTCAATGGCCGTTTTGTGCTGGAACCGCCTGGCGCAAGCTGCAAAACCTATTTTATTGTTTGCAGGCGGCAGGCTTGGCGGCATAAGGCGCGTGGAAAGCTTTATCCCCAAAGTAATTTAAGGGCAGGGAAAAGGCGGCGTGGCTTTTGGCGCCGGGCGGGGCATGCTATAATACATAAAAAGGGGGCGTGCGTGTGCGCGTATGGGTATTTGAAAAAAAGAAACAAAAGATGGGCCGCAATGTTATCCTCGAAGTGCCCGACAGCCAGGAACTGGAAGAAATTGTCAAAAAAGGGTGCGAGGCGCTGCGCATTGCCCAGCCCATGGTGCTCAGCCTCCATAAAAAAGATTGGGAAACCTTCCGCTTTGCACATTTTAATGCGGATTTATTTATTGAAAGCGTGCCCTTTGACCGCCTGGAAGTGCAGGCCATTATCGACAGAAGCGGAAAAGATGATGCCTGACGCATGAAAGCCAACCCTTTCGGGCAAACTGGTGCCATGCGAAAGGAGGACTGCACATGGATCGCTTTTGTTTGGCGCTGGTGATAATCGGTGCGCTCAACTGGCTATTGGTAGGCGCGTTTCAATTTGATTTTGTTGCCTGGATATTCGGCGGATCGGGCGCTATTGTTTCGCGTATTATCTATGGGCTGGTGGGCCTGGCCGGGCTGTGGAGCCTGGGCTTGCTGTTCCGGCGCTGGCATCCCGCACAGGATCGGGCATAGCAGGATTTTCTGCCGGCGTGGCATCGGGCAAGGGCACGGACATGGGCCGTGCCCTTTTTTATGCTAAACGGCCCCGCGGGCGGCTGTGCGCATGCTGCGGATAAACGGGCGAAAATGCCGCCTGGAAAAGGCTTTACCGGTGGTATGGCATATGATAAAATAAACAATACTGGTTAAGGAAAAATAGTTTGGCCCGGATGAATATTCAATAAGGGCGACGACGAGGGGGATTAACATGCCGTCCAACATGCGGGCCGCTCCCGCCACCCCCGATGACGCGGGGTTTATCAGCGGCATTTATAAGAAAAATATGCAGGCGCTGTATGGAAGCTCAATCACCCTGCCAAAATGGCGCAAGCTTTTATCTGCTAAAGATCCCGATGAGCAGAATTTTATCATCCTTCGGGATGAGGTGCCCGTAGCCTGGATGCGCCTTAACGGGCTTTTGAATTTGGATGTGGCCTGGATTGCCATGCTGGTGGTCAGCCCGGATGCACAGCGCATGGGCGTTGGCACGTTTGCCGTTGATTTTGCGCAGAAATTTGCATGGTCGCGCGGCTTTCAAAAACTGCGCATGCATACCACACAGGATAACCTGCCTGCACGCGGGCTGTACCGCAGCTGCGGGTTTGATATTATCGAATATGGCCATTGCACAACGGCGGACGGCGTGCTGCGCAGAAGGGTTACATTTGAAAAGTGGATCGGATAAAAGCGGGAAGGGTGTGCGGAGCCTTGTCCCTGCTGAGCGCGATTGATGAATGAAGCCGGGTGCCGTATAATAGGTTAAAACAAAGTTGCCAAAGGGGGAAACATGATGGCCGGAAATGTGGATTACTTGTCCGATATCGCCTATACCAGCCAGTGCCTCAGCCAGGGGGGCATCTTTTTGACAGCCGGGCCCCATAAGCCCAATACCATGACCATTGGTTGGGGGGGCATCAACTATTATTGGGGCAAACCCTTGTTTGTGGTGCCGGTGCGCTATTCCCGTTACACCTATCCTTTGCTGAATGAAGCGGGGGAATTTACGGTATCCGTGCCCGCGCCGGGAAGCGATTTAAAACGTGCGCTTGGCATCATGGGCACAAAATCCGGCCGCGATATCGATAAATATGCGGCTGCCGGCCTTACCCTGGCGCCCGGGCGTGCCTTGTCCACCCCGGTTATCGCCGAGTGCGGCCTGCATTATGAATGCCGCGTGGTCATGAAACAGACGATGGATCCGGCCGGCGTGCTGGAGGCATCCATTCTGGAAAAGGATTATACCGCGGGGAATTTCCACACCCTGTTCTATGGGAAAATTGTTGCCTGTTATCACAGCTAAGGGAATGGGCGGTACACAAACAAGCTGCGGGCCATCGGCCTGCAGCTTGTTTTGTTATGCGCGGCCGGCTTTACAGCGGGTGCGATATGCCGGCCCCGGAACACAGGCGGGAAAATCGGGTGTGCTTTATATTGGATTGCGGCAAACAGGGAGGGTAGCGTTGACGTGCAATACCGGCTTGTGCCCCATCCAAATGGTTTGCATAACCGGTGGCTTTTGCCGGATTGGCATATTGGGGGATTATCGAAAAAATCAAGGGTATGGTGTTGACATTAAAGTAAAAACCGGTTATCCTAAGAATAGAAGTTGCAGGCGGGGATGGCTTGATAAGGGAAACAGAAATGCATATTCCTGCGCAAAAGCAAATTGTAGGGCGGGCATCGGATCAAACGCATGGCAAGTGCTGCAGGGGCAGGCATGACGGCTTTTGCAGGCCCTTATGGGAAAGCGCGGTATCATCATGTTTGCATAAGGCGAACGATATCCGGGGGCGGCACTATCCGTGGGCGGTAACCACAATTTCCTGATGCGGTGGCGGCCATCGTTGCGGCGCATAACGATATAAAGGAGGAATTTTTGATGAAGCGGATCAGGTGGACGGGCTTTTTGGTGGCTGTTTGTTTAATGGGGTGTTTGTTTGCCGGATGTCAGGCGGATAAAGGGGGTATCCTGACGGCGGATGGCCAGCCGTTGCCGGATGATGCCAACCTGGCGATGGTCAGTGTGGATTATATTCCTACCGTGTCGTTTGAGGATATGGCCTCCCGATACAATGAAAAAAAGTTTGTGGCCATCGTGGAAATGACGGGCAAGCCCCAGACGGTTGCCGTGGAGATTCCGCCGGTGGATGAAATCGATGCCGCCAAGCGGGGAGAGGATAAGGTGTACCGGCTGTATACCTACGTTCCGGCCCGCGTCAAGGAAACCCTGGTGGGCAGCGTTGAGCCCGGGTATGAGTTTACATGGGTGCAATATGGCTGCGCAGAGGATCTGGATGGCAGCTTCCAGGAATTTATGTACGAAACCAAGGTCAAGCGCAATAAAAGCTATCTTGTTTTTGCCCAGCCGCACGATGGCATTCCGGATCATTATCGCTCGTCTGCATTTGATCAGGGCTGGTTTGAAATAGCCGGCAACCATGTTAAAACCTACTCGGCATGCGAATGGAACCAATCCCTGCAAAATGCCAGGGTGGAGGATGTTGTTGCCCAAATCAATCAAGCTTACGCTGATTATATTCCCACAAAAGAATAATGCTGGCGCCTGGGGCCCCGGCTTATGCCGGGGCCCCAAGCTGTTTTACATGCGGGCCTTCCCGGAATGGCGATTTCCGGGAAGGCTTTTTTGATGCTGTATCACACCGCAGACGCTTATAAAAATGGATTTTTTATTTTGGCCCCGGAAAGCGCGCATGCAGCGGGGCGGCTTTTATTGGGCCCTCTTTATGGATCGGCGGCGGAAGGGCCGGAGGCTTCCCCGGCAGGGGGCACGCTGACCAGCCCATGTTGCAGCGCCCATACCAGCAGCTGGGCCCTGTCCGTCACGCCCAGCTTTTTTTGCAGCGAACCAAAATAATTGCGCAGCGTGCCCGCGCTTAAAAATAAATCCTTGCCCATTTCGTCCAGGGAACGGCCCTGGGCCAGGTAGGCCAGCATTTGCTGCTCGGTACCGCTTAGCACGACCGATGGCTTGGGGGGCGTTTCAGGCGCAGGCGTTTCCTCTGCGGCGGAAGTCAGGGTGCGGCAAAGCGCCTCGTAACAGGGGGCATCCATGCACAGGGCGGGCAAAGGGCAGCCGGATGCAGCGGCATCCAGGCTATAACAGTACTGCACGCCGCAGGATACGGCATGAAGGATATATTCATCGCGCGGCGGCATAAAAACCCAACGGCGCGTCTGGGGGCACAGTTCTTTGATAAGGCGGCATTGCTCGAAGGCCTGATCGGCTTGGGTTGTAAAAGCAATGGCGATGACATCGGGTTGCAGGCGGAGCGCTTCGCCGATCAGCTGCTCCAGCTCCACCATGCGCAAAATAATATAGCAGGTGCGCGGGAAAAACGGCATCAGCCAGGATGGATCTATAGAGGGTTCAGCCGCTACAAGGGTTCTTAACAAAACGATATTTTCCCTCCTTCACCAATCCATACTCAGATATTAGACAAAATTCGACATTTTGTCAATGCGTCCAAAATAATCGAAAAAACTGGGCTTGTTTTGTACTGCTGGCTGTGGTAATCTATTTAAAATGGCAAAAATATGGCCCGGTTAGGGCGGGCCTTTAAGGGGAAATGGAACATGCAGCAGCGCACATCCCCCGCCATGGAGGAAGTATGCCGCGCGTTATCCGGCCTTCGGCTTCCCCCTTCGAGGCTGGAGGCCGACTTGTCCGCCGCGGTGGCGCGTATATTGGAAGAAAGCGGTGTGGCTTACCGGGCGGAATGCCCGATCGGCCCGGGATGCCGCGTGGATTATTTATGTGCAGGCGGCGTGGCCTTGGAAATCAAACGCAGGGCTACCCGGCAAACGCTTTGCCAGCTTAGGCGGTACCTGGCGTGCCCGCAGGTGACTGCGCTGGTGCTGGTTGCCGAGCGGACGCTGGATATATCGATGTTGGAGAGGCAAACAGGCAAGCCTTGCGCTTGCGTTTCGCTGCGCGCGCTATGGGGGGTAGCGATTGGATGATGGAGGAGCAGGAGCTTTGGCAGGATGCCGGGGCGGCGGATATGGACATGGATTGGGATGCTGCCCAGGGCACCGGGGAACTGGATGAGCAGGCATTGCTGCCCGATTATTTGCGCCCTATAACAATGGCCCAGCGGCCTTATGGCACGCTGGATTATTTGCCGCGCACCCGGGTGTGGACCATCAAGGGCGAGCCTGCGGTCATCCAGATGGCGCGCCGCCTGTTTCCGGGGTGCGAAGGGCGGGGAAAAAACAGCGTGCGCTTTTCGGCCAGCCGCAGGTGCGTGGCGGATCTGAACTGGCTGATGATGCGCTATCCCCTGCGCATTCAAAACGAGGCCAAATGGCAGCAGGCCATTGCCGATGCCAGGCGTATGGCCATTTCCAAGGAATTGCAGCGCCTGCAGCCGCTCAAGGCGGTGCCCGATCCGGCGACGTTTTGCGGCACGCTGACGGAATACCAAAAGGAAGGCGTCGGCTACCTGCTGCGCATGGGGCGCGCGCTGCTGGCCGATGAGATGGGCCTTGGCAAAACCGTGCAGGCCCTGGCGTGGATGAGCCTGGTCGGCCGCTGGCCGGCGCTTATCGTGGTGCCCAGCCACCTGTGCCGCAACTGGCAGCGGGAGGTGGAGCGCTTTCTGGTTACCCCCGATGGCCAGCCGCCCAAGGTGCATATCCTGCGTGGGCTGACGCCTTATGAGCTGCCGGAGGTCCAGGTATATATCGTGCATTATCTGTTGCTGCGCGGATGGCGAAAGGCGCTGGCGGCCATGCACTTTCCGGTGGTGGTTTTTGATGAAATCCAGGAACTGCGCCATGCCGGCACGGAAAAATATTCGGCCGCCAGCGTGCTGAGCGAATCGGCCGAATATGTGGCGGGATTGTCCGGCACCCCCATTTACAACCGGGGCGGGGAAATCTGGAACGTGCTTAATATATTGGAATACCATGCCCTGGGGGATTGGGAATCCTTTTCGCGCCAGTGGTGCGATGGCTATGGCAACAACACGGTGCTCGATCCCGATGCATTGGGCGCCTATCTGCGGGAGGAAGGGATGATCCTGCGCCGCACCAAGGAGCAGGTGCTGCGCGAGCTGCCGCCCAAGCGCCGCCTGGTGCAGGAGATCGATTCCGATGCCAACGTCTATTCCGCCCTGTTGGCGCAGGCCGCCAGCAAGGCCAAACGGTTGGAGGAGGCAGCCGACGGCAGCGAGCGGGCGCTTTTGATCGAACAGATCGCGCAGGAGGAACGCCAGGCCACCGGCGTGGCCAAGGCACCCCATGTGGCGGCCTTTGTTGCGGCTTTGCTGGATGCCGGGGAAAGGGTGCTGCTGTTTGCGCACCATCACCGCGTGATGGATATCTACGCGCGCGATTTAAAAGGCTATTCCCCCATGTTTATCACCGGGCGGGAAAACGAGCGGCAAAAGGATGCCGCCGTGCAGGCCTTTATGGGCGGGCAGACGCGCCTTTGCGTCATTTCGCTGCGCGCGGCCTCCGGCCTTAATTTGCAGATGGCCTCCTGCGTGGTGTTTGGGGAACTGGACTGGTCGCCCGCGGTACATACCCAGGCGGAGGACCGGGCCCACCGCATGGGCCAGCAGGATTCCATTTTGTGCTATTACCTGGTTTCCTCCCGCGGAAGCGACCGCGCCATGCAGGAGGTGCTGGGCCTTAAAGTCAGCCAGTTTATCCAGCTGATGGGCGACCGCGTGCCCACCCGCGAGGAAACCGATGCTGCCGAGCGCGCGGCCCGTGCACATGTGATGGAGCTTATCCACACCTTACAAATGCAACAACAGGAAAAGGAAGATGCCTGATGGATCTGGAGCATACTATCTATCAAACGCTGGACAGCCTGCATATCCCCTATGTGGTGGAGCGGCACCGGCCGGTTTATACCATGGAGGATGCGGCGGCCATCCGCTCGCAGCTGATGGATGTGCCGCATTGCAAAAATTTGTTTGTTGAACCCGTCCGGCGGGCGGAGGGGCGCAAGTTTTTGTATGTATTGCAGGAGCATAAGCGGGCCGATTTGCGCTATACCGGCCAGCAGATCGGCACCACCAAGCTGCAGCTGTTAAAGCCCGATGTGCTGATGGACATGCTGGGCGTTATCCCCGGGGCGGTATCCCCCCTGGCGCTGGTACACCCCGGCGCCCGGCCCATCACGGTGCTTATCGACCGGGATGTGATGGGGCAGGATAAGGTATGCTTCCATCCCGGCATCAACACGGCCTCCCTGTGCCTGTCCACCGCGGATTTTAAGCGCTACCTGGATTTTGTCGGCAACCCGGTGGTGCTGGTGGATGCCCCCCAGCCGGAGCAAGCACCATGAAGCCGGAGGATATCATGCGCCGCGCGCTGGAGCTGGCGCGCCTGGCCGGCCAGCAGGGGGAGGTGCCCGTTGGCGCCGTTGTCGCCCAGGGGCAAACCATTTTGGGCGAGGGCTACAATACCCGCGAGCAGGGTGGCGATCCCATGGGACATGCCGAAATCATCGCGCTGCGCCGGGCGGCCAGGGCAAAGGGCAGCTGGCGGCTGGCGGATTGCACGCTCTATGTCACGCTGGAGCCCTGCCTCATGTGCGCAGGGGCAGCTTATCAGGCGCGGATTGCCCGCATCATCTACGCGGCGCCCGATCCCGTGGCGGGTGCGCTGGGCGGGCGTGTGGCGCCGCTGGAGGGGCTGCCCAGGGCGCCGGAATGCTTTGGCGGGCTGGCGTGCGATCAGGCATCCCAGCTGATGCGGGAATTTTTTAAGGCCAGGCGGCAGGATGGCTGAGCGCCCAAGTTTCCGCCTGTTGGGGCGATGAGCATCAAAATCTAGCCGGCAGCCGGTGTTTGGGCCTGCCGGCTTTTTTATAAGGGCATTGCAAGCGGGGCGCGGCCTTTGGAAAGGGCCAGACTCTAAAAATATACATGAAAAAAGCTTTTTGGCCAGATCGTTGCAGGAATTAACAAAAATACATGCTCAAATATGCCGGATCGGGTGGGCTTTTTATTGATAGCATCGATAAAATGTGTAGAATAGCAATTAGCGTATATGGAGTGGCATATGTAAAGGCGGCTGTCGCGGCGCAGACAATGGTTGATTGTTGGGCGGATGATATACGGCATCCCCGCATGCATAAGGATAAGTTTTGCCAGGCGCCCATTGCAAACAGTACGAAAGCCATTCCATATACAAATGTAAAATGATAGAGAAAAGGGAATTTATATGCTGGAGTTATCCCGTTTATCGGTATCTTTCGACAGGGTGGTGCTGCAGGATGTATGCTTTACACTGGGGGATGGGCAGGTAGCCGCCATCATCGGGGAAAGCGGCAGCGGCAAAACCACCCTGTTGTATGCATTGGGGCTGATCTCCTCCAACAAAGCCTACCAGTATCGGCTAAACGGTGTGGAGGTGGATACTGCCAATGACAGGCAGAAGGCCTTTGTGCGGAAAACTCAAATCGGCTATGTGTTTCAGGATAATAACCTGAACGATGCCCTGACGGTGGGTGAAAACATCGCCTTTGCTATCCGAGCCTCCTGCCGGGAGGCGGAGGAAGGGGAAGTGGAGCAGCTTCTGGATTATGTGCGCCTTCCGGGGCGTGCAAATGCCTGGCCGGGCAGCCTGTCCGGCGGGGAGAGGCAGCGCCTGGCCATCGCGTGCGCGCTGGCCAAGAAGCCGGATTTGCTGCTGGCGGATGAGCCGACCTCGGCATTGGATGGAACCAATGCGGGGATGATTATGGATATTCTGGAGCGAGTAGCCCATCAGGAAGGGAAAATGGTGGTTATTGCCACGCATAACCCGGATATATATGCCCATGCGGATTGCATCTATAAAATTGAACAGGGCTGCGGGCAAATGATATCCAACCAACAGGATGCGGAGGATACGCCTGGGGAAAAACCCGGTTTGCAGGATAAAAAAGGTGGCCGGGGGAAGGGGCTGAAAGGCAGCTTTTTTGCACGGTATGCCTGGGTGGCCGGGCGGCGCAACCGGCTGGGCAAGCAGCTGATGCTGGTGCTGTGCGCGCTGGCGATCGCCATGGGCACACTTTCATTCTTCTATGGTAACAATGTGGGGGATGAACAGGCAAAGTTTGTGAACGAAATATCCAATCGGGAGATTTTTCTGGTTAATCGAACTGTTCCCAATGCTGCAAATGATTATTCCCAGTATGATTTGCATATTGCAAGCGACCAGGCTGACCAGTTTGGAGGGCTTTTAGGCATAACTGCGGCATACCCTTATTATATCTTGCCGGGATGGGGTGCCGTCATTGATGAAAAGGGCAAAGTGGCTATGTCGGAGGATACGGTGTTTTCTATCGCCAAGCAAGGTGTGACACCCTATCAAGTGGCCATCCCCGATCCGGAGGGAAATCTTACAATCAATCCCGATATAGGCAGCGCTAACGATCAGTTTGTTGCGCTGCCTTGGGTGCCCCAGCAAAAGCTGGATGCCAAGCTGAAGTATAGCCTGGAAAACCAGCATAAGCCGGGCGGTGTTTACCTGTCTGCCCCCATGGCCTATTGGTTGGGGATTGAGGAGGGTGACCGCGATGTTATGCTGACGTGGGATGCGCTTGTGCCCGTGTGCGTGTTCCACTCTAAACTAGAGCGGAGGAACGACAAGGAGCAAGTAATACAGTATCCCATCGACTTGTACTACCATAAAAAAATCACCGTCACGCTGCCCATCTCCGGCGTGCTTAGAAACGATGTGCGCAACGATACCTGCTATACCGAATATGGCGAAAACTGCATCTATATCCCGTATGACCAGCTGCAGGGCTATATGACCCTGGCCGCCAGGGATTTTACAATCCCTAAGCAATGCAAGCCGCTGGGCACCAGCGCCTATCTTATCTACGCCCAGGATCTAGCCAGCGTAAACGATGTAATGGAAAAATTGCAGCGCATCGATCAAAACTATGTTCTAACCAACAAATATCAGGATTTGCAGCGCATGGAAATGAGCATCCGCAATACCCGCCAGGCGATGATGATTGTTTCGGGCGTTATTTTAATTGTGCTGTTTGTTATGATGACCATCATTTTCTGCAACTATGTTTCCCACCGCAAATTTGAGATTGCCCTGCTTAAGGCCAACGGGCTGACAAAAGGGGAAATCTGCCGGGTTATGCTAACGGAGGCGGCGCTGCAGGCGGGCTTTACATGTGTGTATGCCTTTGTATTGACGGGCATCTTGTGGCTGGTTTCCAGGCGCATCGGCCTGTTTGCGGAAGTAGGCATCACGTTGACGCCGGTGGCCATTCCCATCATCATGGGGATATGCGCGCTGGCGATCGCCCTGCCCACGCTGTTTACCGTGTTTAAGGTAAACGCCTATGAGCCCGACCGTATTTTAAGGAACTAGGCATCGGCCATGCCGCATAAAAAGGAGGGGGGGGTCCCCCTCCTTTTCATTATATGATAGAAGCAGACAGCCGCCGGCGGATGTAACAAGATTAAGCCATGCCCCGGTACGCAGCACGGCCATGATTGGGGCAACCGGAACAGGCAATGGGCCTGCGGGCTTTGTGCAACAGCGTGGAAATACCATATGGCGGGCCCGATGTGCGCTGCCCTGCCGTTTGTAAAAGTGGGCAAGGGCCTGGCCGGCGCATCCTGCCTTGCGGTGGGCACGCATGCCGTGGAAAATGCCGGCGCCAACGGCGCCCGGGTGGCCATTGACGGGGGACGCAAGTCAGCTCATCCCCTCCGCAATGGTGGGGAAGATCAGCTGCGTCCATAGCAGCGACAGGCCGATGCCTACCACGCACAGGGCAAAACCCGTCAGGCAGATGGACAGGCGGTTAGGCACATTTTGCGCTTCTACCTGGCTTTTTAAAGATTGTACGCCAAAGTAAATGCTAATGGCGGATACGATGGCGGCCAGCATCGTACTGACATAGCACAGCAGCGTGGCCGCGCCCAGCACCCGGCAGATGGCGGCACGGTTTTTGGCCGAAAACAGGCGCCATACCACAAGCGCTGCGCCCAGCACAATGATAAAACCCGGCATATAAACCTCCCCGCCGTATCCGGCGCTTCCATGCTATGTTATCGCCTTTGTTGATGTGTGTCAATGGCCGCGGAAGAATGAAAAAGATTTTCTTGGCACATACTTGACAGGCAGGCTAAAATACCATATAATAACTCCTGCGCTACGGAAGAAATGGCGCATATACGTCGCGGGGTGGAGCAGCTGGTAGCTCGTCGGGCTCATAATCCGGAGGTCGAGTGGTTCAAATCCCTCCCCCGCAACCAAAAATCGGCAATCTTCGCAAGAAGGTTGTCGATTTTACTTATTACCTATTCACTATTCACTCTTCACTTTTACCTGGGGCCGATTTTTGGAAGTAATAGGGAATAGGGAATAGTGAATCGTGAATCGTGAAGAAGTTGGGGGGCCCTTCGGGGAGGTTGAAAAAAACGCCAAACGGCATCTATACGGTTGCGATACCATGGAAAAATTGCCTGGCTTGATGCAATTTCAAACCAGGTAATTTTTATGCCGTAATAGATGTTGGAATTATGCCTGGAAATGGGGACAACTTTTTGCTTTTGCACCGATTGGCGGCCTCTGGCCGCATAGCCCATTCCGGCTTTGGGGTGTTGATGAGGTTGTTTTATCGTTTGGTTAGCAGCTATCATTTAATCAATCCAATCATGCAGCGGTTTGCTGTGCAGTAACGGTTTGCGGTTTGGGAGATGCCGTTTACCAGGCGTGCCAAGCGCTGCCAAACACATAACGCCGGGTCAGCATTTTTTTAAAAGCACAAAATGTGGTTAGAGAAATATCGGGAAGCCCTGCAGCATGATGAAAGCTGCCCGGCTTTGCTGGCTTTGGCCGCGGTGTTTCCCATTGTGGTGTCAGGGGACAGCAGCCGGTTTCGCAGCGCTGATTTGATGTGTGTTTGTGCTTTTTTCTATTTTTTGACAGAAATATTGCTTTTCTGTTCCTCCTTTGATATAGTTCCTCTGGTTAACCAAATTTTCGGAGGTATCATTTTATGGAAGAGAAAAAAGCCGGGCGGTCCTACGGCAAAAGGATCATCAAGCTGGCCATCGTTCTGGTTGTATTCCTGATCCTGACAAATCCCTCGATTTTGCCCATCCTCCCCCGCAGTGCTCGTGATGCGCTCTACATGGCGTGGTCCGGCATTTTCGGTGATATCAGCAAGGTTTCTGCCATTATCCACATCAACTGGATCTCCATTTTCCAGATCATTGTGATTGCCCTTTTGATGACCATCATCTATAGTGCTATCAAATGGGTTATTGGCAAGATTAAGCCCAAGACCGGCAAAGGCCAGAGCATCCTTTCCATGACCAACAGCATCATCATGTATGCGGCCGTCCTGGTCACCGTCATCTGGTGCCTCAACGCCATCGGCGTTAACATGAGCACCATCTTTGCCAGCATCGGCATCATCGCGCTCATCGTAGGCTTTGCCGCCGAGAGCCTGATTGAAGATTTGATCACCGGCATTTTCCTTACCTTTGAGGATGAATTTAACATCGGCGATATTATCGAATACGATGGTTTCCGCGGAACCGTCATCAGTATCGGCATGCGTGTTACCTGCATCCAGAATGCCGGCGGCAACATTAAAATCGTCAATAACTCCGATATCCGCACCGTTCTCAACCGCTCCAAATCCAAAAGCTTTGCCGTTTGTGATGTGCCTATCTCTTACGCTGCCAACCTGGAGCAGGCCGAGAAGGTGGTCGGGGATATTCTTGAATCTCTGCCCACCAAGTATCCCGAGGTGTTTCCTGTTGTGCCCACCTATGCCGGTGTGCAGGAGCTGGCTGCCAGCAGTGTCAACCTGCGCGTGACCGCCGAGGTGGACGAGGCTGATATTTTCAAGGCCGGCCGTCTCATCAACCGCGAGATTAAGATCGGCATGGATCAGGCC
>JAQXFY010000002.1 GCA_029006015.1 bacterium | reverse complement strand
GGGATTACGTCAAGGTTTATCTGTATCTGCTTAAAATGGCCCATTATCCGGAGCCGGAGGCCCCTTCGCTGGAAGGCCTGGCCCGCCTTTTGGATTTGGATGCAGCCGTGGTGGAGGATGCGCTGGAATATTGGCAGCGCCGCGGCCTGATTTCCCGGGAAGAAGGGCAAGGGTTCAGCCTGCTGCCCGTATCCGCCGCGCTCATCGATGGGGGTAAAAACGCTTCCCTGATCGAGCAGCAGACAACGCGCTTTCGCGAGCTTAACCGCAGCCTGCAGGAGCTTTTTGGCAAGCGCCTGTTGACGCCTTCCGATTATGCCCGTGTGCAGGATTGGGTGGATGGCCAGGGCGTTACGGATGAAGCCGTGCTGGCGGCGGCGCGCTACAGCATCCATAAAGCCAGAAGCGGCCTGCGTGTATCCTTTGCCTTTATTGAACGCGTGCTGATGGATTGGCAAGGGCGCGGGCTGACCCAGGCCCGCATGGATGCCCTGGCCGACCGGGCGGAGCGCGGGGAGGGCGGCGCGGTGGCCGTGCTGCGCCAGCTGGGCGAAACCGGGCGTTCCCCCTCGGTGGAGGAGGATAAGCTCTATGATAAATGGACGGGCGAATGGGGCTTTGATGAGGCGGCCATTCTGGCGGCCTGTGCGCAAACCACCTCGGCGCGCACGCCTTCCTTTGCCTATCTGGACCGCGTGCTGGAATCCCTGCATCACAAAGGGGCGGTAACGGAACCCAAGGCCCGCCGTCAGGCCGGCCGGGATGCCGCGCTTAGGCGGCTGTCTGCCGATGTGCAGCAGGCTTTGGGGCTGGTAGGCGGG
Source organism: bacterium (assembly GCA_029006015.1). Taxonomy (GTDB): domain Bacteria; phylum Bacillota; class Clostridia; order Christensenellales; family SUG1161; genus SUG1161. Next base: position 3,965 of record JAQXFY010000002.1, on the reverse strand, counting down.
GTGTCGGCCCCGCTGCAGGAGCTGTGCCGCCAGGCCCTGGATGAAGGGGTGGAGCCCGGCGCGCTGGTATGCGCGGCGCGGGAGGCGGCCGGCCGTGGGGGCAGCCTTCATGCGCTGGAGCGGCAGGTGCAGCAGCTTTTGCGCCAGGGCCTGACGCAGGAAGAAGCCGTGCGTGCCCACTATGCCCAGCGCAGCCAGCTTGAAAAGGGGCTGGCGCAGGTGCTCGATGTGCTGGGGATCGAGGGCAGGGTACCGGGGGAGTTTGTTTCCGCCTATGCGCTTTGGATAAAGGAAGGCTATACGCAGGAGGTTGTCCTGCTGGCGGCAGCGCGTGCGTTGCGCGCCAACGCACCCTTGCCCTATATGAAGCGGGTGTTGGCCGCCTGGAAGGAGGAGGGGTTGACCACCCCCCAGGCCATCCTGGATGAGCAGGCGCGCCGTGCGCCCAAGGATACCGCTACCGGCCGCAAGATGTCCGCCGCGCTGTCATATGCCCAGCGCACCTACAGCCGCGAGCAGCTCGATGCGCGCTTTACCGAAATATAAGGGGGAATGTGCATGCCGCTGGACGATATTTTGTTTCCCTTGCAGGCCCATCGCGATAGCGAGCTTAGACGCATCAGCGCCCTCAAACGTGATTTGGCCGGGTGCAGCCCCGAATACGCCGCGCTGGATGCGCGCATCCGCCGCATGAATGTGCAGCGCGCGCGCGGTGCGCTGCCCGGCGCCGCCCCCGGCCCCACGCAGCAAGATATTGCCGCGGTGCGCCGGGAAATGGATGAGCTGCTGTGCCGGATGGGCATTACCCAGGCCGAGCTGACCCCCCGTTTTTTTTGCCCCATCTGCCAGGATACGGGCTATGATGCCACGGGCAGCCTGTGTGCCTGTGTGCGCCAAAAAAGGCTGGAGCAACAGCTTCAACTGGGTGGGCTGGATCCGCAGGCCACGTTTGATGCCTTTGACAGCCGCCTGTTTGCGGGCAAAACGCCCAAGGGGCAGCCGGTTTGCGATATCATGGAGCGCCTCAAGGCGCGCGCCATGGATTATGTGGCGGATTTTCCCCATCCCGCTGTTGAGGGTTGGCTGCTGCTGGGCCCCGTGGGCACGGGTAAAACCTTTCTGGCCCAATGCATGGCCCATGGGGTTATCGAAAAAGGCTACACGGCGGCGCTGGCCGGCCTGATGCGCGCGGTACAGGCCATGCGCCCCGGCGCGCGGGAACAGGCCGATCTGCTGATGGATTGCGATCTTTTGATCCTGGATGACCTGGGCGCGGAGCCCATGTGGCAAAACGCCACCGTTGAAACGCTGCACGCCCTGGTGGCCGACCGGCAGACGCGCGGCAAGGGGCTTATCGTAACCAGCAACCTGGATCTGGATCAGATCAAGCAGCGCTATGGCGAGCGCCTGCTGTCCCGCCTGACCGACAGCCGGCGCATGCAGGCCTTTAAAATGCCGGGGTATGATGATCTGCGCCAGGCCGGGCCCCGGGGATAGCCGTATGCCGGATCAAACCCAGGGCAGCGCGCGGGAAATGTGCAGCTGCCGGCGGTGCACAGCGGGTTTGTTTATTCTAAGGGAAAGACCGGCAAAAAATAAAATCGGCCGGCTGAAAGCGATGTTCTTGCGCCGGGTTGGGGCGTGTGCTATCATCACACCAAAGCTGTTTTATGGGGGTGTTTGAATGGATTCAACCGTGTTGCATCAAATTTCCTATGGGCTATATGTCATCGGAGCGCAGGATAACGGGCGCCATGTGGGCTGCATCATCAACACCATGGTGCAAATTACAAGCGCCGGGCCGACCGTGGCCATCAGCCTGAATAAGGGCAACTATACATATGAAGTTATCCACCGTACGCGGCGCTTTACGGCCTCCATCCTCTCCAGCGAGACGCCCAGCGCGGTCATCGGCACGTTTGGTTTTTCTTCCAGCCGGGATACCGATAAATTTGCCCCCTATACCGTGGGCAGCCTGCTGGATATGCCGGTGTTACAGGAAAACTGCTGTGGATACCTGGCGTGCGAGGTGCTGCAGGAAGTGGATATGGATACGCATGTCGTGCTGTTTGCCAAGGTGCTGGATACCGCCCGCGGCATCGATGCCCCCGCCATGACGTATGCCTATTATCATAAGGTTATCCGTGGCAAGGCGCCCAAAACCGCCCCCACCTACATCGCCCAGGAGGATGCCCCCAAGGCCGATGCCGCCGCGCAAAAGTGGCAATGCACGGTTTGCGGCTATACCTTTGAAGGCGATTTTGATGCCCTGCCGGATGATTATATTTGCCCCATCTGCAAGGCGGCCAAGGCCAAGTTTGCCAAGCTGTAAGGGCATGGGCGCAAACCCTGCCTGGGTATAAACAAGGGCCGGTATGAAAAAGGGCTGGCGCCTGGCCGGATTGTGCGCCATCGGGGGGTATTTGGCGCTTTGCCTGGCCGATAAATTCTGGCGCCCGGTTCCCGATGCGGTGTATATTCCGGTAGCCATTTTGGCCATTATCGCCGTGGCGGCCGGCGTTATCGGGGGAAAAACCAAAGACAAATAAAAACAGCGTCAAAGCATGTAACAGGCCCCGCCGGTTTCGGGCGGGGCCTGTTTGATATGGCCGGGATAAGATGGTTTAAGCGCCCATTTGCTGCGCACGGTTTACCTGATCGCGCAGTTGCTGCAGTTCTTTTTCCTTATCCTCCAGCTCCATGGCGGCCAGATCCAAACGGGCACGCAGGCCATCGGCCATCTGTGCGCGCCGCCTGACGGAGGGCTGGGTAGCCGCAGCCCGGCAAAGCGAGGCCATGGCGCCAAGAAAATGCGCGGCATCCAGGCCATCCACCTGCTTGATATCGGTTAGGATTTCCGATACCAGGCGAACCAGTTCCTGCGTTTGGTTGGCAGCGGATACGGGCTTGGCGGGCTGGGGCAGATCGGCATCCATCTCCCTGGCGATTTCGGCAACCCAATCGGGCCGGGCACGCAGCAGGCTGCGGTATTTGTTTTGCAGCCGCAGCGCACCGCTTTTATCGCCCCCCGCCATATTCATGGTGCAGCTTCTAACCGATATGCCCTGCTTGCGCGCGCTGAGCACGCTGCGCACCAGGTGCTCCATTTCCTGTGTATCAAAGGGCTGTGCCGGTGCCCGGCGCCCGCTGGCGATGGGCGTCAGGATGCCTTCCCGGCAAGCGGCATAATAATAATTGCGCACGCTGTTGCCCTTGCGCCCCGTTTGGGCAGCGACGCGGTCGAATGCGGCGCGCAGCGGCTGGCCTGTGGCAACGCATTCCTCGACAAGCCGCTTGAGCAGGTGGGTCTCCTCCTCCTGCCAACCGGTGCGCGAATGTGCTGAGTTCATATCTCATGCCCCCTATCCAAAAACCTTTTGTATAAGTATGTACACGGGAAAGGGAAATTATGCTAAAAAGCCGACAAACACCGCCAAATTTTACCTTGCATGCCCATGGGGGATATGCTATACTGAAACAGTATCTGGCGGTTTATTCCCCGGCTTTGCGCCGGAGGGCTTTCCGCAAACCGGGCGGCGGCCTGACCTGTTTTGCCGGGCATGCCCAGGGCTATATAAAGGCCCGGCAGCATGCCAAGGGCAGATAAAGCGGCCAAGGGGCGCCAAACCGTTTGGTTGTTTGTTCCGGCTTTTGTTAAAAAGCAGTGGAAATCGCCGGATGGGCCTGTATGGAGACGTATCGAAGTGGTCATAACGGGACTGACTCGAAATGCGCGCTGGCTCTGGCCGTTTTCTCCGCTGAAAATCCTTGATTTATAAGGGTTTTCCCGAGTTCCAATTTCAAAATTTCATACCGTTCTTGCCTGTTTTTCTTGCATTTTCTCAGCGCACGGAAAACAGTTGAGATATACGGAGGGCTATCGAAGAGGTCATAACGAGAACGACTCGAAATCGTTTGACGGCCAAAAACCGTCCGTGGGTTCGAATCCCACGCCCTCCGCCAGC
>JAQXFY010000001.1 GCA_029006015.1 bacterium | reverse complement strand
AGGGCCAGCCCTGCCGGATACATGCATCAGCCCAAAGGCAGGCGCACTTCCCGCCCCGCTTCCAGGGGGCAGGTGGTATCCCCCACCCGCAGCGTGCCGCCGGGCACCGTGGCGCATACGGCAACAGCGGTGCCATCGTATGTTACGCGCACCTCGCCCTGCCTCATGGGCACGGTGCCCGAAAAAGCAGGCAGTCCGCAGGGATTGGGCGCCACCTCGAAGGCTGCGGCACCCGGCGCGGTTGGGCGCACCCCCAGGATATAGCGGCCAATCAGGTAGATGGGCCCCGCCCCCCAGGCGTGGCATAGCGATTTATCATAGGGATAATCGTACATGCCAAAGTGCTGGGTGCCGGATTGGGTGGGATCAAAATATTCCCATATGCTGGTTGCCCCCAGTTCCAGCATCCCACCCCAGTAGGAGCGCATCAGGGAGACCACTTCCTCCATGCAGCCCATCCTGCACAGGGCGTCCAGCTCAAAAAACTTAAAATACGGCGTGGTGATGGCGCCGATAGCATCATTTTTAAGCACCCGCTGCAAAATGACGCGCTGGCGCGCCTCATCGGCAAAGCCATACAAAATGGCAAAAATATTGGCATGGCGGGTGACGTTTTCCCTGCCGGAGGCAAAGGAATCGATATAAGCGCCCTTGTCCTCCCGCCAGAAAAAGGCATCGATCTTGCCGCGCAGCTCGGCCGCGCGCGCGGCATATGCCCGGCCGTCCTCGCCACACAGGGTGCAAAGGCTGGCCATGGCCTCCAGCGCCCGGGCCAGCAGCATCTGCTCCGCGCAGACGGCGCCGGTTTTATCCATATCCGACCAATCGACAAACACCCAGTCGCCCTCCTGGCCGATGATAAACCCATTTTCATCCAGCCTGCCCAAACAAAAATCCATCAGGGAACGGGCCAGGGGCAGCATCTGGCGGGTAAATTCCAGGTTGGCAAATGTAAAATAGGTCTCTTCCAGGCTGATCAGCCAATACAGGCTGTAATCCAGAATGGTGTTGATGTGCTGTTCCACCGCATCATGGCCGCGCAGGGCCAAAATGGTGCGCTGGACGATGGCCTCATCGCCAAAGAGATAATTGTTAATCATGTAGCTTTGGTAAGCATCGCCCGACCAAACCCAGCGGTCGCGCTTAATGCCATCCAAAAAGAACTCGCGGCTGTTTAAATGGAAGGTATCCACGCAGGTATGCCAGACTTTTTCCAGCACATCGCCGGGGCAGGAAAAATCCCCCCGCCGGGGCAGGGGCAGATATTCCAGCTGCATGGATGCCGCCAGGCCCTGCCGTGCGCCCTTTACAAACACATATCGGAAAGCCCGTGCCACCAGCGTATACGCCTCTTTGCCGGATACCTTTTCCCACAAGGTGGTGCGCTGCCAGTCCAGCGCCTCCTCCAGCGATTCGCCATAGGATACCACCAGCTTATCATCGGGCCGGGTGCCCGATAATGTCAGCGGGCCAAAGGTTTCCCGGCCAAAGTCAAACAACATGCCGCCCTCCACCGCCCGGGTGCATACCGGCTGCATGGGGCAGTAGGCAAAGGGAAAGGTTTCCGGCGTAACATCCAGGCTATCGTATACCGGCTGGCCGCCTGCCGGATAACGCCGGTGGGTCATATGGGATACCTGCCAGCTTTGATCGCTGGGGCATACATCGCTATCAACAAAGATGCAGGGAAGGCCGTCCACTTTGACGGCACGCACCTCCACCTTATGCTCGCCCGCCGGCACCGCAACCCGCTGCCCGGCCGGATACATCACATCATCCAGGCGCACAAAAGCCTTGGCATTGGAATGCAGCGTAAGATACCCTTCCTTGGGGCAGGAAAAGGTTTTATAAAACTCCACCGTGGCATGCGGGGTAGTGGTATACCACATGGCGGGATAATCGCACCCCACCTCCTGCCGGCGCGCATGCAACAACAGGCTGTGGTAAACCTCATAATCGCCAAAGTGCCAGATCCACCTTGGTTTTGTTTGCTGCACGATAATCCCTCCTGATCTTTTGCGCGATATTCTTGCCGTCCACAGGCCACCTAACATGTCCCCGGCCAGCGTTTTATGCCGCATCCCACGGGGCAAACCGGCCTTTTTATAAAAAGCACGCCCCCGTATGGTCCACCTCAAGCGCCAGGCTGCGCCATTGCCCGGGGATGCCTATCAGTGCCTGCCGCCACATCCCATCTTCCGGCATTTTTGCTTTCCACCACCCCAGCATGGTCGGCCCCGCGCCGCTTAAGGTAACCGCCAGCGCGCCATGGTCCTTGGCCAGCCGGGCCACTTGCTGCCACCCCGGGATGTGCCCGGTGCGGTAAGGTTGATGCAACACATCGCGCGTTGCCTCGCCCAGCAGATCGATATTGCCCGTGGCCATCGCCCCGGCCAGCAGGGCAGCGCGGCTTAACGTAAACACACACGCCTGCCGGGAAAAGCTATCCGGCACCAGCGCACGGGCCACCTGCGTTGGCAATTCCTTCCCGGGGATAAACGCCCTAAACAAAAGCCCATCCGGCACGGGCAGCGGCAGGGCGGTGACATGCCCGCCTTCCATCGCACCCACCACCATGCCGCCCAGCATAGCGGGCAGTACGTTATCGGGGTGTCCCTCCAACCGGGCGGCCAGGGCCACCAAATCATCGCGGTTAAGCGGATCGCCGGCCAGACGGTTGGCCGCCATCAGCCCGGCTACAATGCATGTAGCGGAGCTGCCCAGCCCCCGGGCGCGCGGCACATGGGCGCTTTGGCGCACGCAAACCGGCACTTCCCGGACCCCGGCCTCGCGCCACAGGGCGCGCATGCTTTTGATAATCAGATCTTCCTGCGAAAACTCCGCCGCAGGCTCGATAATAAAGGTATTATAAAGTGCAAAGGCGATGCCCATGCAATCAAACCCCGGCCCCAGGTTGGCACTTGTGGCGGGCACGCGGATAATCACGCCCCCACCCCCATCCATGCCTCCAACACAGGGGCTACCTGCTCTACCCGGCACACGCCGCCATGGCGCACAGGCAGACGCTCCAGTTCGGCAATGGGGCCGGGCAGCGGCAGGCGGCAGCGCAACGCCAACTCCCGCGCGGCTGCACCCTCCTCCAGCTGCTTACCAAACAAAATGTCATACAGCGCAGCGGAAAACTTAAACGGGCTGGCGGTAGACAGCACCACGGCCGGGCGCTGTACCCCGCCCTCCTGCCGGTATTGCCCCAGCACATGCATAGCCACGGCGGTATGGGGATCGATGAGGCGGGCGTTTTGCTGCCACACCTGGCGGATGGTTTGCGCCGTCTGCTCATCATCGGCGCTGCCTGCCCATATCCGCTGCATCCCGGCCAGGGCATCTCCGATATCATAGCGCCTGTCGCGCGCCAGGCCCTCCATCCAATCGCGCACACGCCCGGCATCGCGGCCGGTGGATTCAAACAGATACCGTTCCAGGTTGCTGGAAACCAGGATATCCATGGAAGGGGACAGCGTTTTATAAAACGGCCGCGCCGCATTATATCGGCCCTTTTGGAAAAAATCCGTCAGTACCCGGTTGGCATTGGAAGCGCATACCAGCCGGCCTACCGGCAAGCCCATGCGCCGGGCATATTCCCCGGCCAGGATGTTGCCAAAGTTACCCGTTGGCACAACAAAATCCACCTGATCGCCTATGGCGATATCCCCCCGTGCTGCCAGGTTGGCATAGGCATAAAAATAATACACCACCTGCGGCATCAGCCGGCCGATGTTAATGGAATTGGCGCTGGTTGTCCGCCAGCCTGCCTGCTGCATCCGCGCCTTAAAGCCCTCATCGGCCAACAGGCGCTTGATGGCGGACTGGGCATCATCAAAATTCCCCTGGATGGCGGTTACAGCCACATTATCCCCGCGCTGGGTGACCATCTGCCGCCGCTGCGAGGGGCTGACCCCCGCATCCGGGTACAGCACAAACACCCGGGTGCCCGCCACATCGCAAAAACCCTCCATGGCGGCCTTCCCGGTATCGCCGGAGGTAGCCGCAATAACCAGCGCGCCGCCTGCGCCCTGCTTTTTAAGGCAAGCCACCATCAAATGGGGCAAAAATTGCAGCGCCACATCCTTAAAGGCCAACGTCGGCCCGTGGAACAGCTCCAATAAATAGGTGCCTGCATCCACCCTTTCAAGGGGGGCAACATCGTCCTCAAAGCGGCCGGGACGATAAGCCGCGTCCACCATGGCGCGCACTTCATCCGGGCAAAACTCGTCCATCCAGGGTTCCAACAGCCGGCAGGCCACATCAGCATAGGGCAGGCCGACCATGGCCCGGATATCCTCCAGCGTATAGTGGGGGATCTGCTCGGGCACAAACAGCCCGCCATCCGCCGCCAGGCCCTGCACCACCGCCTGGCTGAGCGTTATCGGTTGCCGGCCTGCGCGCGTGGAGATAAACCTCATACCCCATCCCCGCCTTCCACCCGGATGATATTGACAATATCGTGCACCACATCCAAGCACGCCAGTTCCTGGCGCGCACGGCGGATATCCAGCTCCCGCGCGGGGTGGGTGATAACGATAATAGGCGCCGTACAGCTGCCACGGGCCGTCTGCGTTACCGTGGCCAGGCTGATGCCATGTTTGCCCAGCACCCCAGAGATTTGCGACAGCGCGCCCGGCGTATCGCTTGCGCGCAGGTGAATATAATAGGCAGCCTGCCAGTTTTGCTCCAGCGGCAGGGCATCCGAAACATCCCCCGCCAAAAAGGCGGGATGCTCGTGCCGGCCGGCATGTTGGGCCGCCATCACAATATCCGATACGATGGCGCTGGCCGTAGGCAGATCGCCCGCCCCCCTGCCATAGAGCATGGCCTGGCCCAGTGCATCGCCCGTAAGATAAATGGCGTTAAAGGGGCCGCGCACGCTGGACAAGGGATGGCTGCTTGGCAAAAAGGCAGGATGCACGCGCACCTGAAGCCGCCCCGACTCCACCCGGCCAATGGCCAGCAGCTTGAGCGTCAGGCCAAAGGTCTTGCCGTAGGCCACATCCTCTTGCGTGATGCGCTCGATGCCCTCAACAAACACATCCTCCACCCGTACCCGCTGCCCAAACGCCAGCGAGGCCAGGATGCTCAGCTTAAACGCGGCATCCTTCCCGCTGATATCCAGCGTGGGATCCGGCTCTGCATAGCCTTTTTTCTGGGCATGTTGAAGCGCCCGTTCAAAGGACAGCCCGACCTCGGACATATCCGTTAAAATGGCGTTGGTCGTGCCGTTGACAATGCCCATCACCTCGCTGATGGTATTGGCCTGGAGGGAGCGGTTAAACGTGCCGATAACCGGGATGCCCCCGGCCACGCTGGCTTCATAATACAACCCGGCGCCGGAGGCACGGGCTGCGGCATCCAACTCCTCCCAGCAGGTGGCGATAACCATTTTATTGGCTGTAACAACGGATTTACCCGCCCGCAACGCCGCCAGCAGCCAGGTGCGCGCCGGCTCAATCCCACCCATGCATTCGACCACCAGGCCAATGGAATCATCGATTAAAATATCCTCTATCCTATCGGTTAACAGACCCGCCGGTATATCGACCGCGCGCGCCTTGGCCGTATCCCGCACCAGCACACGGGCCATTTCAATGCGCAGGCCCTGGGTTTCTTCAAGCTTTTGCCCGCAGTGGGCCAATACTTTGTATACGCCTGTGCCAATATTGCCAAGCCCCAACAGGGCTATTTTTATTTTCATATGCGTTCCCCCCTCTATTTATGCGGTCTATTATACACAAATACCCGCCCGCTACCAAGCATGGGCATGCCCGCGCCATCCCCATGTTTTTCGCTGCCGGCCGGCTGTTTTTATCCGATATCGGCCATCCGGTGCGGCATTTCCGCCGGATGATCCCCACCGCGGTATCCGCCCATAAAAAAGCCAGGCGCATCACATGGGATGCGCCTGGCGCGGTTGCCCGATCTACCAAACATCAGGCAGCCCTTTTATCCATGGGCGTTATCGGCCAGGCCGGCCAAGGGCCTGAGCCACCTTGTGGCAGATGCATTCGCAGCGGCATTTGAGCGAGCGCCGAAGCACCCGCATGATGCCCCACATGCCCGATTCCACATCCCATCGCAGCGAGCCGGAACGGTACAGATAATCGCCCGGGCAGGCGGATACACCGCCTTCCAGTTCAACATTGTACACGCCGCCCACGCCGATGGCACCCTGGATGGGAATGCTGGGTGCCCGTGCGTTGCCGGGCTGGGATGGCCAGGTATGCCCGTGCAGGGAAAAGCTGATGTTGCGCGGTTTATCGGCGGGCATCAACAGGCGGATGATAACGCGCTCCCCGGCATATGCCTTTAAAAGCGGTGTAGCCGGGTCCCCATGCACCTTGGAATCAAACACCTTGTCGATGCGCGGGTTGCGCAAAAGCCGGTTAAAGAAGCGTTCGGAGCGGTAGTTATAGCCCTTTTCGCCCGTATCTTCATGATCGGGCGCATCGTGTCCGCCCGGTTCCACCCCTTGCTCGGTGGTTTTGATAAGGTTGCCGTTTCGATCCAGCAGGCGGATGCCGTTATGGGCAAACAGCACAAATTCCCTGAAGGGCTCCACGCCCGGGGCGGTGATGACGGCCTGCTCGTTAAAATTGGCCTTATCCGGCAACATGCCGCTAAACATCCGGGCGGCAGGGGGTTCGATGATGATAGCGCCAAACAGGCCATGGTAGCGGTGGTTGCGCATATCGCCAAAGGATTGCAGCTGGCAGGTACCATACTCCTGATCGGCATGCCACAGGTAGCGGATGCTCTCGCCCGGGGCAACGGTTTGTTCCACGCCGTTGTAGCCAACGTTAAGCCCGCTGGAGGCAATCGGATCATACCGCAAAAATTGCGGATTAAGGGATACCCGGTTGGAAGGCACATGCGCCATATCCAACGGAACGGAGGGGTAATCAAAATAAGGGATGGGTTTTTCCGGGTCCAGCATATTGTACAGCTTAACCTCGATCCAATCCCCCGCATTGGCGCGCAGGATAAGCGGCGTGGGCGCCCTGCGCCCCTTTATGATATCTGCCGCATGTTCCAGCGGCACAAACAAAAGGCCGTTAGGATCGTGATCGCCATAGCGGTTATAGACGATATCCTGTTGGATGGCGGCTACCTTGAACCTGCGGACGGTCGCCCCTTCGGGCGGGGTCATCGGTTGCCGGCCCGGGCGTTTATGATCGCTGCAAAGCGGCAGCAAATGCGCCTGCGGCTTGCGGTAGGCACGGATAATGCCCCAAAGCCCCAGCCATAGATCGTCGACCGCGCCAAAGTGGTACAGGTAATCGCCCGCTTCATACTGCCTATCGATATGCACGTTAAAGGCTTTGGAAATGCCGATGGTCTGCTCCTGCACCAGGGGGGAAAGCCGGTTGCCGATTTCCTTTTTCCAGGGCAGGCCGGTGATGTTGAAGGCGTGCTGCTCCTCATGCGCGCCATCCAGCAGGCGGATGACGATGGGATCGCCCGGATAGGTTTCCAAAAGGGGGGTAGCCGGATCGCCATAAACGCGGGAGCTGAAGATATGCGCGGGATCGTTTACTATTTTCAGCCGCTCGCGCATGGGCTCGCACCGGTAACTGACGCCCATGACGCCGGAATCATCGGCCGATCCGGGATGCTCCGGCGGGTTGAGCGGCTTGCCGTCTTTATCAAACAGCAGGGCAAAATCGTGTACAAACAGCGCAAACTCGCGGAAGGAAGTGCCATCCGCCCTGCGGATGACCGCGCGCGGCCCGCTGATAAGGTGCTGGCCGGTTTTGGGATCCAGAAATTCAGCGCCCGTAGGTTCGACGATCAGCGCGCCGAAAAGCCCGTGCTGTTGGTGGGTGTTGGCAAAAAGATGGTCGTGGAAAAAGACGGTATGCAGCTGCTCATTGGCAAAAAAGCGCTCGATCAGGGTTTCATACCGCCGTGCGCCGGCAATGTTGTTCCATCCGTTGGCCGAGCCATCGGATACGATGGTATCAAACTTAACCAGGTGGATATGGTAGCCGGCGATATCCGTCAGCGTTTTCATTTGGAAAGCGCTGCCTTCGATGTATTCCGGCAGCAGGTTGGTAAAGCGCACCTCGATGCAATCGCCGGCATTGGCCCGAATGACCAGGGGCTCCGGCGCAATTTCCCCGGCGTTGACTTTGGCCAGGTAATTCTCCAGCGTGCCATATGTCTCCAGCGTTTGCTTAAGCACAAAAAAGCGGCCCTGCGGATCATGCCAGCCAAAGCGGTTGTAGACGATATTGGCCTGCACCGCGGCGATTTCAAACACCTTGATGTTTTCCTGCGTTTGGCAAGGGCATGTTTTGGTATACAGGGCGCCCGGGGCAAAGCCGGGCACAAAGTTGGCCTGTTCCAGCGGAGTGGGGTCTATTTTGTTGTCGCCCTGCTCGGTCAGGATGCCAAGCGGCGGCTGAAGGGGGGGCTGGCCAAACTCGCCGTTGATAAAATTGGGGTATCCGGGGTGCAACTCATCCTTTTCAGGTGGGGGTTGCCTGTCCTTTAGCGGCATCAGCGCGGCAATGGGCGTGCCATCGGGCAACTTGCCGGTGCCGTTCTCCAGGCGGTCAAAGATGCGCCACAGCGTCCACATGCCATCGTGAAAGTGCGGATACAGGTGGCAATGGAAAATAGCATCGCCGATCATGCCATTCAGGCTGCCTGCGCCATACAGGATATCCAGCGTGTAGCATTCCTGGGGGCTGATGGAGATGGAATCGATAATAACAGAATCCGGATCCTCCGCATGGAGGCGCCATTGGTGGTTGTGCAGGTGGAAAACATGGGTTTCCTTAACCCCGCCATGGATCAGGCGGATTTTGGCCGGGTCCCCCACATAGGCGCGCAAAATAGGCGGCGCCGGATCGCCGTAGGCCCAGGAACTCATGGAGATATCCTCATCGGTCACGGCATGGTCGACCGGGCCCGGCCGGGGCAGGGGCAGGCGGTTGCGCATGGGTTCGGCACGGTAGCTGATGGCCGTGGTGCCATTGGGCAAGCCGGTATGCGGATCGACAGGCATCCGGCCATCCTTGTTTAGTATTTCCAATTCATCGTGGAAAAAGACGGCATATTCCCGAAAAGCGGGCTTGGTGGGATGATAAATATCGGCAAACAACCCGCTTTTGATGGGCATGCCGGTAACCGGGTCCAGCCAGCTCGATTGCGCCGCCTCCACAATGATGGCGCCAAAAAGGCCATGGACGTTGGTACCCTCCTCATTGCTTCTGGGATCGGCCAGATCGGCAAAATGGAAAACGCCCTCGCGCCGGGCATACCAGGTATAAAAAATGACGGAATCCGTGGTGGTATCCGGGTTAAAGCCGACGTTTGCCCCGTCGGAACCCGTCACCTCATACTCCAGGCCCTGGACGTGGATGGACGCCCGCCGGCCCAGCTTGTTATGGAAACGGATGCGGACGATATCGCCAACGTTGGCGCGGATGACCAGCGGACGCACTTCCTCGCAGGGCTGCGGGGGAACCAGGTTAAAATTCTCCCTGGCTTTTCGCTGGATGCGCTCGGAGTCCTCTTTCAGGACGTACATCAATCCGTTTGGATCATGGTCCCCGTATTTGTTATAGACAATCGGGAGTGATATAGCCTCTATCTCGAATGTTCTAACAAACGGGGGAGAAGCTTGGTCACAAAGATCAAACATGATAAAACTCCCCTTGCTTTGCTTCATTAGCAGCGTGCGGGCATCATTGCCCATTACAGGCTATGTTGATCTGGCTTTTGCGGTTCCGGTGCGCATCTTTGCCTTTGCCGGCATAGCCATGAACCATCACACGCTGTGCAGGAGGCGCATCATGGAAAAAAATCGGGATTTTGTTGTATTGTCGCTGGAGCTGCATCTGTTTTTTGCCCGCATCATGAAGGAGCATTCCCTCTTTTTGGAAGCAGGCTTTACGCCCCGGGATGCCGCCTTGGCCCGGCAGGCCGATGGTTTTAAACAGCGGTTTGGCGGCGTGCTGGCCGATGCCATTCGCCTGGGCAACGGCGTCATTACCGGTGCCACGCTGCGCTCGGACGAAATCGTTACGGAGTTTACCGCCCGCGCGGAAAGGCAAACCCGCTGCCTGACGGGCATTGACATCAACACCCGCCTGACGGAGATGGAGCATCAGCTGACCGCCGGGGATTTATCCACGGTGTCCCCCGCGCTTGTGCGCCAGGTTGGTTTTATCAACCAAACCGCCCTGCGCCTGCTCGATGGGCTGATCCGCTTTAAAGAGCGCATTCTGGAAGCCGTGCTGGGCTGCGATATGTTCACCATGAACTACCCGCTTTTAATCGAGCATATCCTGCGCGAAGCCCGGCTGTATCAGGAATGCATCACCAAGCTGGAAAACGGGCAAACCACCTGCTGCCAGGATATGAAGCAAACGGAAATGTTCTGGAACCAGATCATGATGGAGCATGCCATGTTTATCCGCGGCCTGCTCGACCCCACTCAAACCCAGCTCATCCAGGCCGCCGATGGCTTTGCCCAGGATTTTGCATGCCTGCTGGAGCAATCCCGGCGCATCAACGATATGGCAAACGGCAGCAGCGCTGCGCTGGATGAAACCATCAAATTCAGGGATTTCAAGATGGCGGGCACCAAGGGCATCGAGGAATGCCAGATCCGTTCCCTCATCCTGCCGCTGCTGGCCGACCATGTGCTGCGCGAGGCCAACCATTATATCCGCCTGCTCCAGGCATAAGATGGCGGTGCTGCCCGCCGGCCTGTTTTTTGTATGTTTGGCATTCCCCAGCGCCACGCGGCACGCATATAAATGGAAGTTTTTTATAACGAGCCGCAGCGAGGAACAAAAAGCTTTCTTCTCGCCCCAGCGTCCCCCGGCGCGCATATAAATGGGAGTTTTTTATGACGAGCCGCAGCGAGGGACAAAAAACTTTCTTTTCGCCCCAGCGCCACGCGGCGCGCACATAAATGGGAGTTTTTTATTGACAGCCCCCTACAAAAAATGATACCATTCGCACAGAATAAACTGCCCGTGCGCGGCCCAGCCGCAGGGGTGGAGTTAAACAGAAAGGACTTTTGCCGGGGCAAACGCCCCGTTGCATGCGCGTTGACACAGGGAGGGCCCCTGAACACGTTTCCTATCGCCGGCGATTATTCTTTGGCCGATAACGAAATGGATGCCAGCGTGCGAGAGTAGCTTTTTGCTTTCCTCCCGGCAGGGGTGGCGGGGATGCGCCCGCCCCTGCAAGCCCGCAATTCGGGGGTTTAGGATACGAAGGAGTGGTTTCTTTGGAAGGGTTTGAACTGATCGAAACCGGCTTATGGTCCATCCTGCCGCCGCTGATCGCCATCGCGCTTGCGCTCATCACCAAGGAAGTATATTCCTCGCTTACCGTGGGGGTATTGTCCGGCATGATGATTTATGCGTTTTCCTCCGGCGGCGGCGTGATTTCCGGCATCGATTTATCGCTGCGCATGATGGCCGAGCAGTTGGGCAACAACGGCTATCTGGTGCTTTTCCTGGCGCTATTGGGGGCGCTTGTGGTAGTCATCACCATGGCAGGCGGCTCGCGCGCTTATGGCAAATGGGCATTTAGCAAAATCAAAGCGCCGACCGGCGCCAAAATAGCCACCGGCGTGTTGGGGCTTTTGATTTTTATCGATGATTATTTTAACTGCCTGACGGTGGGCACCGTCATGCGCCCGGTTACCGACCGGCATGCCATTTCCCGCCCCAAGCTGGCTTATCTGATCGATGCCACGGCCGCGCCCATCTGCATCATCGCCCCCATTTCCAGCTGGGCAGCTGCGGTAGCGGGCAGCCTGGGCGAGGGCGGCTTTACCGCCTTTGTACAGGCCATTCCCTACAACCTGTATGCTTTGCTGACCATCACCATGGTTATTTTCCTGTGCCTGACCAAGTTCGACTTTGGCCCCATGGCCAAGGCTCAGCGCGAAGCGCGCGCCATTGCAGATGATCCGGATGCGGTGGATCAATCGGATTTCAACGGCATTCCGGTTTCCTCCAAGGGCCGGGTGTTTGACCTGATCATTCCCATCGCTGCCTTGATTATCTTTGCCATCCTGGGCATGGCGTACGTTGGCGGTTTCTTCAGCGGCACCCCGTTTATCGATGCCATCGGCGAAAACCCCTCCGCCGGCTTGGCGCTTGGCGCGTTTGGTGCGCTGATCGTGGCGCTTATCCTGTTTATCCCCCGCCGCTTGATGACCTTTAAGGGTTTTATGGATGGCGTTGTGGAAGGTATGAAATCCATGCTGCCCGCCATCATGATCCTGGTGCTGGCCTGGTCGCTCAGCGGTATCTGCCGCTACATGATCGGCACCGGCGAATTTGTTTCCTCTCTTGTGTCCGGCTCCACGTTTGTTATTTCGCTGCTGCCGGTTATCGTTTTCCTGATTGCGGCGTTTCTGTCCTTCTCGATGGGCACCGCTTGGGGCACCTTCGGTATTTTGCTTCCCATCGTCATGACCATCTGCGTGGACACCCCCAACATGCTGCTGCCCGCCATGGGGGCGACGCTGGCCGGCTCCGTCTTTGGGGATCATTGCTCCCCCATCTCCGATACCACGATTTTGTCCTCTACCGGGGCCAAGTGCGATCACATCCAGCATGTATCCACCCAGATGCCCTACGCGCTGGTGGTAGCCGCGGTATGCGCGGTAGGTTACCTGATTTCCGGCTTTATCGGCAATC